>QNYL01000024.1 GCA_003973375.1 Flavobacteriia bacterium | reverse complement strand
TAATCACATCCTGAGCCCGGTTGGTTCCGGAAGCTGTAGCCGATCCCATAATGGCAGTACCACTATTGGAAAGTAACGTCTTGGCATCTCTTAAGTCAATATTCTGAGTATAGTGATGTGTAATTACCTGTGCAATTCCGGTAGCTGCAGTAGATAAAACCTCGTCTGCTTTTGAAAAACCTGCTTTAAAACCTAAATTACCAAAAACCTCTCTTAATTTATTATTATTGATAATTACCAGTGAATCTACATGTTCACGTAATTTTTCAATACCTATCTGCGCTTGTTCATTACGTAATCTACCTTCAAAGGCAAATGGTGTAGTAACAATACCCACGGTAAGTATATCCATTTCTTTGGCAATCTTGGCAATGACAGGAGCTGCACCTGTTCCTGTTCCTCCACCCATTCCTACAGTAATGAACAACATTTTTGATTGTTTGTCGAGCATATTTCTGATATCTTCTATACTCTCTTTGGCTGCTTCTTCACCAATAACAGGATTGGCTCCTGCTCCCAAACCTTCGGTAAGAGTTGCTCCCAACTGGATTTTTATCGGTACCGGACTGTTGTGCAATGCCTGTGAATCGGTATTGCAGATAACAAAATCGACACCTTTGATCCCTTTTGAGAACATATGGTTTACGGCATTACTTCCACCTCCACCTACTCCAATTACTTTAATCACGTTGGATTGATTTTTAGGTAAATCAAATGAAATATTATTAAAATCTATACTACTACTCATAACTAATTATTAAAGAGGTTTTATATATACTTTTTTATTCAGCGTTTTCTAAAAAGTCGCGAAACTTCTCAACCCATTTTTCAAAAATTGTTTTTTTGGGTTCTTTTGGCTTATTATCTACTTTTACACCTGTACCTTGCTGTACCGTAGTTTCCTCTACAGAAAGCTCTTCGGCTTTGGCCTTTTTATCAGATTCTTTTAATCCGTTCATTAAAAGACCAACAGCGGTAGCGTATTGCGGACTCGATAATTCCACATCGCTGTTGCTTGACAGATGCTCATTCGGGTAGCCGATACGGGTATCCATTCCGGTAATGTACTCTACAAGTTGCTTTACATGTTTTAACTGAGCTCCACCTCCTGTAAGGACAATACCGGCAATAAGTTTTTTCTTCTTTTCTTCATAACCGTAATTCTTAATCTCAAGATAAACCTGTTGTATAATCTCAACTATACGGGCATGAATGATCTTGGAAAGATTCTTTAAGGTGATCTCTTTCGGATCTCTTCCTCTTAATCCGGGTATGGAAACAATCTCATTGTCTTTATTTTCTCCCGGCCAGGCCGAACCGAATTTTGTTTTCAGCAATTCAGCCTGTTTTTCTATGATCGAACAACCTTCTTTGATATCTTCTGTGATCACATTACCACCAAAAGGAATTACAGCCGTATGCCTGATGATTCCGTCTTTAAAAATGGCAAGATCCGTTGTTCCGCCTCCTATATCGATCAGAGCGACACCTGCCTCTTTTTCTTCCTGGCTCAGCACAGCATTAGCTGATGCCAGAGGTTCAAGAGTAATACTCGATAATTCGAGTCCGGCACTTTTTATACACCTTCCGATATTCCTGATGGAAGAAACCTGCCCAACCACTACATGAAAATTAGCTTCAAGCCTGCCTCCGTACATTCCGATAGGCGTTTTGATCTCGGCTTGACCGTCTACTTTATAGTCTTGTGGTAACACATGAATGATCTCTTCTCCCGGTAACATAACAAGTTTATACACCTGATTGATCAAACGCTCGATGTCATTTTCATCAATCACCTTGTCGGGATTTTCACGTGTGATATAATCGCTGTGATGTAAGCTTCTTATATGCTGTCCTGCAATACCCACATCCACTTTTTCGATCTTCTTTCCGGAAATATTTTCCGCTTCTTCTACGGCTTTCTGAATGGATTGAATGGTTTGTGTGATATTATTTACCACACCTCTGTGAACGCCCAGACTTTTAGAGCGACCCATACCGAGTACCTCTATCTTATTATAAGCATCCATTTTACCAACCATGGCAACAATTTTTGTTGTACCGATGTCTAAACCTACAGCTGTGTTATCATTTTCCATATTTTACTTTTTTAGAGCAAACAACCTGATTTTTAAACTTTAAATTGATCGTATCATATTGCTCTAAGATACTATCAGATAAAGCCTTTTGATAGAATGCCTTTAGTTTGTTCTTTTTTTTCTGAAAATTAAGAATAGTTCCCAGTACAATTAACTGATCACCTATTCTGGTCTTAAGATTGAACTGATCTCCACTTTCTTTATGAATCTGCTCAATTCCTGTTACCTGTTTCTGTAAAAAAGCATCCTTATTAATTTTGTTAGCAAGATCAATCAAATCTTGAGTCTTGCTTATTTCGCCACTGATGATGGGGACTCGGGCTGAATAATTCTCTGACAAGGGCATGATTTTACCCTCCTCATCCAAATAATATGATTCCGGCCCGTTAACCACCCGTAAAACCGGTGTTCTCTGGGTTATAACTGCCCCTATTTTTCCATCGATGGTTTTATAGACATCAGCATTCCGGATCATTTTATTCGATCTCACTTTTTTTTCTAAATTATTCAAAAATAAACTATCTACAGATTGAATCTGATTTGTATCTAAATTTTGTATTAACAATTTATTAACCGCTTCATAGGTAATAAAAAGGTTCTCACCATTGGTAAAATACACATCTACAGCCTTGATCTTTTTATTGGAATTTCGCCTGGCTGCAAATCCAAATAAAAAGGCTATTAACAAAAACAGCAATAAAAATTTGATATGTACGATATATTTCTTCACTATATATTTTATTGTAAACCAACTACTTGATTAAAAAGCTATGGCAAATCAAAGCAAATCCCCCTTTTTTTTAATGACTCACTTCAATGTTGCCATAGCAACCACAGTATTTAGCACATATTTTTTCATTTAACTTTTTATGGCTTCAACAGCATCAACAATTCTTTTTGTTGCGTTGGGTAAAGCCATCTTTTTTATATTTCTACTCAGTTCTTTTTGCTTAGGTTCATCGTGCAGGATCAACCTGATCACGTTTATAAATTCATCCAGCTCGGTTTCTTTTACCATTAAAGCTGCATTTTTATTAATCACCGCCTGTGCATTTTTGGTTTGATGATCTTCAGCCACGTTTGGTGACGGAATAAAAATTACCGGTTTTCCTACAATACAAAGCTCAGAGATAGTTCCGGCTCCTGCTCTGCTCACAAGAATATCAGCCGCAGTGTACAACAGATCCATTTTCTGAATAAAGGGAAATACCTTAACTCCATTCATGTCATTGTATTTCTGATACTTATCATAATACAATTTACCCGTCTGCCAAAGAACCTGTACATGCTCCTTCAGAATCATTCTTAAATTCTTTTCAACGGTCAGGTTGATCATCTTAGACCCCAGACTTCCTCCCAGGATGACCAGTGTTTTTTTATTTTTATCGATTTTAAAAAACTTCAGTGCCTGTTCATGTTTCTTGTTAATATCCAGCAGATCCTGCCTTACCGGATTTCCGGTTTTAATGATCTTTTCCTTTGGAAAGAATTTTTCCATATCATCATAGGCCACACAGATTTTCTTTGCCTTTCCGGCCAGCAACTTATTAGTAATCCCGGGATAGGAGTTCTGCTCTTGGATCAATGTGGGTATCTTCTTCTTATTGGCCATATAAAGCGTAGGTCCTGAGGCAAAACCTCCGGTCCCGATCACCACATCAGGCTTAAAATCACTTATTATCTTACCGGCTTTAACCAAACTACTTATGAGTTTAAAAGGAAACATAAGATTCTTTACTGTTAAAGATCTCTGTAATCCCGATATATTCAATCCTTTGATCTGATAACCTGCCTGAGGTACTTTTTCCATTTCCATTCGGTCGCTGGCCCCCACAAACAGAATCTCTGCTTTCGGATTTCTTCTTTTTATCTCATCCGCAATGGCCACAGCAGGATAAATATGCCCACCGGTACCTCCTCCGCTTAACAATATCTTATCCAACCGCTTCATGTAAAATATCTAAAGGGTTATCAAAATCTTCTTTTCTTGCTTTTTCTTCTGCCTTTTTCGTGCTGGCTGCGCTTACACTCAAAATAACTCCAATGGCAAAACAGGTCATCCATATTGATGTTCCACCTGTACTGATTAGCGGTAAGGGTTGTCCCGTTACCGGAAAAATACCTACGGCAACCCCTATATTTACCAAGGCCTGAAATATAATAGGCAAACCTACCCCCAGGGTAAGCAAGGTGCCAAATATGGTATCCGATTTGGTGGTAATGATCACAATTCTGAACAGCAATCCTATGTACAGTATTATTACCAATATAGCACCGATCAATCCAAATTCTTCAGCAATGATCGCATAGATAAAATCGGAGGAGGACTGAGGTAAAAAGTTCTTTTGTGTACTTTTTCCGGGACCTTTACCATTGATTTCACCTGAAGCGATGGCTATTTTAGCCTTCTCCAGCTGATAATTATCTTCTTTATCTCCTGACAAGTAGTTCTCTATCCTGTTATTCCACGTAGCCACTCTGGTATTTTCTATAATATCAGGAAATGCCTTTGCCAAAAGTACAAACAGCAGTAAAACCACAGCACCCATTCCTAAAATGTACATCAGGTATTTTACCGGATATCCTCCTAAATAGGTCAGGATCATAACCATAAAAAACGACATAGCTGTTGTAGAAAGATTGGCAGGTAAGATCAATACCAAAACCACAGCAACAGGCAGCCACAAATAAAGCAGGCTTTCTTTAAAATTGACCTCTTTTTCTTTATTCCTCGCCAGATAACGCGATACGAACATCATCAGTACCACCACGGCAAGTGTTGAAGTTTGAAAACCTACCCCCATAAAAGGTATCTGAATCCATCTTGAGGCATTGGCTCCTCCAATTACAGTTCCCTGTGCCAGTGTAAAGATTAACAACACAATCACAACAGGCATCAGTAAAACTGAGAGTCCGCTAAAATATTTATAAGGTATTTTGTGCACAGTATAAACAATAATAAAGCCTAAAAGGATCAGAATGGCATGCTTTACCAGATAACCTAAAGTTGTTCCTTTTCCGGCCACGTAAACCAGATTGGTTGAAGCACTGTAAACCGGTAAAAATGAGAAAATTGCCAATACAGCCGTAATGGCCCATACCGTTTTATCTCCTTTTATATTTGATATCAGTTGCTTCATTATGTATTACAGATTTCTTACTGCTTCTTTAAATTTTAATCCTCTCTCTTTATAATCACTAAACATATTTACTGCCTTTCCTGCCGGTGAAAGCAGAACTGCATCCCCTTTCTTTGTCAGTCTGTACGCTATCTGCACCGCTTCTTCCATAGAATGCGCCTCAATCATGATATCTACAACATTACCGAAGGTTTGAATAATCTCATAATTGTTATCACCAAGGCAAATGATCGCCTTTACTTTTTCACGAACCAAAGGCATCAATGAGTCATAATCGTGCTTATTATTTACGCCTCCAACAATCCATACTGTTGGCATCATCATAGAATCAAGAGCAAAATATGCCGAGTTAACATTTTCTGCTTTAGAATCGTTTATATACTGTACCCCGCTGATTTTGAGTACTTCTTCCAGCCTGTGCTCCTCATGATCATAAACCGACATACATTCTCTGATCGTCTGCTTGCGTACATGCATCAGTTCTGACATCATATTGGAGGCCATAGCCTTTTTTACCTTATAATTGTTTTCTAAAGCATAAGCTGAAATACTCATAGGTCTTTTTTTTTATCTTATTTTTAATGTTAAAATTGATATTACGGCAAGCAAAATGCTTACAATCCAAAATCTGGTTACGATCTTACTTTCGTGATATCCTTTCTTTTGATAATGATGGTGCAAAGGAGACATCAAAAAAATACGCTTCCCTTCGCCAAATCTTTTTCTTGTATATTTAAAATAGCTTACCTGTAATACTACCGACAAATTCTCGATTAGAAATACACCTGCCAGTATCGGTATCAGCAACTCTTTCCTTACAGAAATCGCCAGTACGGCAATAATTCCACCAATAGTTAAACTTCCCGTATCTCCCATAAAAACCTGTGCAGGATAGGCGTTATACCACAGGAAACCTACCAAACCACCCACAAAAGCACTGATAAAAATGGTCATTTCCCCTGAGTTGGGTATATACACTACATTGAGGTAATCAGAAAATATAATATTACCGGAGATCCATGCAAAAACTGCCAGTGCCAGAACGATAATCGCAGAAGTTCCTGCTGCCAAACCGTCAATTCCATCGGTAAGATTAGCTCCGTTGGATACTGCGGTAATGATAAAGATCACCACCAGAATAAATACGATCCATACATAATCTTTGGCCTTATCTCCCAACCAGCCGATCAGACTGGCATAATCAAATTCATTGTTTTTCATAAAAGGAATCGTAGTCTTGGTTGATTTGATCTCTTTTGTAAAATGATTGGAGGGTACGGGTAAGACCTCAGTAAGCTTAACGATCTGTTCCTCAGGCAATTTTTCCTTTACTGTTATTTGGGGACTAAAGAATAAGGTAACTCCGACAAAAATTCCCAGAGTGATCTGTCCGATCACTTTAAACCGGCCTTTTAATCCTTCTTTGTTCTTTTTGAATACTTTGATATAATCATCGAGAAAACCGATCATACCCATCCAGATCGTGGTAACGATCAGTAAGATGATGTACACATTGTGTAATTTTGCAAAAAGCAGAACAGGGATCAGGGTTGCGATGATAATGATAAGCCCTCCCATGGTTGGTGTACCTTCTTTTTCATACTGCCCTTCAAGACCGAGGTCTCTCACAGTTTCTCCCACCTGAAGAATTCTAAGCTTATTGATGATCTGTTTACCGAAAATTGTTGAGACCAGCAAGGAA
Source organism: Flavobacteriia bacterium (assembly GCA_003973375.1). Classification (GTDB taxonomy): domain Bacteria; phylum Bacteroidota; class Bacteroidia; order Flavobacteriales; family Flavobacteriaceae; genus Namhaeicola. The sequence continues at coordinate 9,706 of QNYL01000024.1, read as the reverse complement.
AATGCAAAAGCCATAGCTGACCTGAACGAGATATACTGAAATAACCCGGCTCCCGCCATGCTGTAGTGTTTATCTAAATACTCAAATAAGTAGTAAAGCATTCCCTATATATTATTTTTTTAGTTCTTTAAAGAAATTGCTGACTGTTTTATAATCATCAAAATCTGTTTTTTCTGTTCCTATGATCTGATAAGTCTCATGCCCTTTTCCTGCAATCAGAATAATATCTCCTTTTTCTGCCAGTTTACATGCAGTTTTTATCGCCTGTCTCCTGTCGGTGATCGAAATGGTCTTTTTTACATTTTCCGGAGAGACTCCCGCCTCAATTTCCCTGATGATGGTTTCAGGATCTTCAGTACGGGGATTGTCTGAGGTAAAGATTACCTGATTGCTAAGCATCGAGGCAATATTTCCCATCTTTGGTCGCTTGTCTTTATCTCTGTCGCCACCACAACCTACTACAGTAATTACCTGTTCATTATGTGTGCGTATGGCATTGATGGTTTCGAGTACATTTTTTAAAGCATCGGGGGTATGCGCATAATCAACAACAGCTGTAATATTTCCTTCAGAAGTAGTGTACTGAAAGCGTCCGTCAACCGTATTGAGCAAGCTCAGGATTCTCAGAATCTCTATCCGCTCCATTCCCAACAGATCGGCTGTTGCGTAGATCGCCAGTAAATTATAAGCGTTAAAGGTTCCGATAAGCTTTGTATACACTTCTTGATTATCAATATTCAGCACCAGACCTCCAAACTGATTCTCCAAGATCCTGGCACGATAATCCGCCATGGTCTTTAAAGCGTAGGTATATTTCATCGCCCTGGTATTTTGCAGCATCACTTCGCCATTCTTATCATCGATATTAACCAAAGCAAATGCAGATTTTGGCAATTCATCAAAGAAAAGTTTTTTCGTATCTCTGTATGCTGCAAATGATTTATGATAATCGAGATGATCATGTGTAAGATTGGTAAAAATACCTCCTCTAAAATGCAGGCCGGCAGTTCTGCGCTGGTCAATACCATGTGAACTCACCTCCATAAAGCAATGGGTAACACCCTGTTCAAGCATTTCTGCCAGATATGAGTTGATCGTGATAGAATCGGGTGTGGTATGTGTTGCCGGAAATTCATTCTGATCGATCATGATCTTGATGGTGGATAACAAACCTGTTTTATACCCGGCTTCCTGATAGAGTTTATAAAGTAAAGTAGCAATGGTGGTTTTCCCATTGGTTCCGGTAACACCCACCAGATCGAGTTTTTCTGAAGGATTACCATAAAAATTTGAAGCGATCACAGCCAGAGCTTCGTTGCTTTCTTTCACTTTCACATAAGTTACCTCCTTGTTGATCTTCTCAGGAAATTCCTCACAAATAATGGCTATCGCCCCATTATCAATAGTCTGTTCAATAAATTTATGCCCGTCAACATGCAAACCTCTTTGAGCGATAAAAAGTGTTCCGCGGGTTATTTTTCTCGAATCGAAGGCAATATCAAACACCTCCACTTCAGTAGAACCCTGAACGGCCTCAACAGCCACTTTATACAATATATCTTTTAAAATTTTCACCCTTATGACATACTTATACTGATAACACTTCCTTTTTCAACTTTTACTCCCGGTTTTATCGATTGTGATCTTACTTTTCCCACACCCACAGCATTTACTTTTAAGCCCATATTCTCGAGTAATGGAATAGCATCCATTCCCGACATATTTCTCAGATCAGGCATCTTTTTATATTCTTTATTTACTTTTTTATAAAAACTCTTATAGTTTGAATTTATCTGCGTCAGCTCACTTCTCAAAATCAGCTCATCCTGAACGGGAGTTTCCGAATAGATCTTATTGGCAATTTTCTTAAAAACCGGAGCTGCCACAATATTTCCGTAATACCCCTTCTTTTTATTGGGTTTATGAATGACCACAATGCAAGAATATTCAGGATCATCAGCTGGAAAAAAACCGGCAAAAGAAGCTATATAACTCGGACCTCCTTTCTTCCAGTATTCTGTCTGACAGGTTCCGGTTTTCCCGGCCATTGAAAATTTCTCATCGTAAATATTGACTGCGGTACCTCTTTTTATCACATTTTTCATCATTTCTTTTACCTTATTGATGGTTTCCTGAGAGCATATCTTCGGATTGATCACTTCCTTTCCATAAGTGATTACGGTATTATTTTGCGTTCTGATCTCCTTAATAAATTTCGGTTTTACCATTTCACCATTGTTGGCAATAGCATTATAAAAGGTAAGCATCTGAAGGGGGGTGAATGAAACCCCGTAACCATAGGCCATCCAGGGTAGCGACAAGCCATTCCAGTCTTTATCCTCCGGACTCGGGATCTTCGGATTTCCCTCTCCTTTAATGGTCAGGCCAAGTTTTTCACCTACACTCATTCTCTTAAGTGCATCTACAAACTTTTTAGGATCATCTTTATAATTTCCATTGATAATTTTTACCATACCCACATTTGAAGACACCTCAAAAACACGTGCTGCGGAGATCTTTCCATAACCACCGTGATGAGAATCCCTTACTTTTCTTCTGTAAAAGGTCAGCACTCCGTTTTCTGTATCAATCACATCAGAAGTATCGATTACTTTATCCTCCAGTGCAGCCACCATTCCCATCAGCTTAAAGGTAGACCCCGGCTCATGGGTTTCCCATACCGCATAATTTCTCTGTTCCGTATAAGTGCCGTCTTTAAGTCTGCCGAGATTTGATATGGCCTTGATCTCTCCTGTTTTGGTTTCCATAACCACTACAGTTCCGTGGTCGGCCTCAAACTTTATCAGCTGCTCAAGCAGTGTATTATGGGCAACATCCTGAATCTTCAGGTTGATGGTGGTAACAATATCTTTTCCATCCACAGGTTCGATCTCATTGTTATCGCTGATCGGTTTCCACTGACCTTTAGCAATTTTTTGTTTAAGTCGTTGTCCTTTTTTACCTCTTAAAAATTCATAGAAATAGCCTTCTATTCCAACTTTTCCACGATAATCGTCAAAACCTACCAGTCTTTCGGCCATTTTCCCTATAGGATGCTCTCGTTTTGTATGTTGTTCAATGATCAGGCCTCCGCGATAAGTACCCAGTTTAAAGATCGGATACTTTTTCAGTTCTTGATATTCGTTGTAATCGAGACCTCTTGTAATAAAAAGATATCGGTTTTTATTTTTACGTGCTTTACGGATATAATTTTCGTAGTAACCCGGACTTTTACCCAGCATTTTTGATAAGGATTTACTTAAACCCTTAATGCCTTTTTCAAAATCCTTATCGGAAATACAAACCGGATCCATCCTAACATCAAACCGGGATACTGAAGTTGCCAAAAGACTCCCGTCAGAACTGTAAATGTTTCCACGATTTGCCTTGATCTCGAATTTCTTAACGGTGGTTTGCTCGGCAAGCCCACGGTAGGCGTCTCCCTCCACAAACTGGATCTCGATCAATTTATAAACTATAGCTATAGAAAACAAAAAGATCAATCCGGAAAGGATATACGCTCTGTTTAAGATTTGCTTTTTTTCTATTGCCATTTTATTCTTTAATTATCACTTTAATTTTTTGCGGAGGATCCAGATAACCATAAAATCCTCTGTTTTTAAGTTCTTTATTAATACTCGACTCCATTTTCAGCTGCATCAAATCAGATCGTGTTGCAATGAATTGTGATCTCAGCTCCCTGTTCTTTTTATTTAACTGAGAGATATATTTTACTTTCTTTTCTACATTGTGTGAGCTGGCAATCATCAGCAAAGCCAATACCGTTAAAAAGATGATAAAACCCCAGTTTTTCTGAGCATCTTTATCAACAAGAAATCCGCCTTTTAAAATACCGTACAGAGTTTGTTTTGTTTTTGACATTTCTTTGGATTTGATCTCTTTTTATATTCTTTCTGCTATTCTTAATTTAGCACTTCTTGCTCTGTTATTCTTTTTAATCTCTTCTTGCCTTGGTACGATCAGTTTTCCTGTTTTTTTAAAAGGAACACTTACATTTCCATAAAAATCCTTTTCTGCTTCTCCTTCAAATTTTCCGTTCTGAATAAATCTTTTTACCAACCTGTCTTCCAGTGAATGATAAGAGATCACACTCAGTCTTCCTTCCTTTTTTATCAGCTCAGACGTTTGCAAAAGAAATTCTTTTAAAACCTCTATTTCCTGATTTACTTCGATCCGGATCGCCTGAAAGATCTGTGCAAGAATTTTATGTTCTTTACTTTTCGGAAGAAAACCCTGTAAGATCTTTTTCAGATCAAAACTTGTTTCTATAGGCTTCTCCTCTCTTGCCTTTACAATCTCAGAGGCCATCTTTCTGGCACTTCTCAGTTCACCGTATTGAAACAACACATTACTCAGCTCCTCCTCTTTATAGTCATTGATCACATGATAAGCAGAAAGATCACTTTGCGTATCCATTCTCATATCGAGCTCTGCATCAAACCGGGTTGAAAAGCCCCTTTCGGGAATATCAAACTGATGAGAGGAAACGCCCAGATCGGCCAGTATTCCATCAACCTGCTTAATGCCTTTAGACCTTAAAAACTGCTTTAAAAAACGGAAGTTCTCAGGAATTAAAACAAACCTTTCATCATTGATCACATTGTTCAGAGCATCGGGATCCTGATCAAAAGCAAATAGTTTTCCTTTTTCTCCCAGCCTTTTCAGGATCTCTTTTGAATGACCACCGCCACCAAAAGTTACATCTACATAAACCCCCTCTTGCTTAACAGCTAATCCATCAACACTTTCAAAGAGCAAAACCGGATCATGATAAGACATCTTCATCATCGTTTAGATTTCCCATCACCTCTTCGGCCAGATCGGCAAAATCAAGTGTCGCTTCATCAATAGCAATTTCATATTTCGCCTTATCCCAGATCTCAATGATATTTACCGAAGAAGACAAGACAACTTCCTTTTTAATTCCTGCAAACTGATGCAGATCTTTTGGAATCAGTAAACGACCCGAACTATCCAGTTCAATCACCTTTACACCGGCTGTAAATCTTCTTATAAAATCATTATTCTTCTTCACAAACCTGTTTAGTTTGTTTACTTTCGCCATTAGTGTGTTCCACTCGCTCATAGGGTACAGCTCAAGACAAGGCTGAAAAACCGAACGTTTTAAAACAAACCCGTCCTGCAAAATGCTGGACAGCTGTTTTTTAACCGGTGAAGGCAACATTAACCTGCCTTTCACATCAGCTTTACACTCGTATGTCCCTATCAGGTTTACCACTTAAACAGTTTTTCGAAGAATTATTACGACAAATATACAGATTTTTCCCACTTTTTACCATTTTTTCCCACATTGTTAATAACTTTCTTTTAAAATATTTATTGTGTTGAAAAACAGAAGATTAAAAAAAAGCATTGAATTTTTTAAAAAAAGAGTGAAGTAATGACTCTAAATTTAGGACATTAACACAATTTATTTAAATTTGTACTGCACTATAGATTTAATTCTTTTTAATGAGATTTACCTTAAAAAAAGAGGAGAAGTTTTCTTATGTTGATTCCGGAAAAGGATTACCCATAATCTTTTTACATGGTTTGATGGGAAATTTAAGCAATTTTGATGCTATTCTAAATTACTTTTCTAACAACGGATACAGGATTCTGATGCCTGAATTACCTATATATAGCATGCCGGTTCTTAAAACCAATGTTAAGAATATTTCCTTGTTTGTTGAGCGTTTTGCAAAATTCAAAGGGCTTGATAAATACATTCTGGTGGGTAATTCTCTAGGAGGACATGTAGCGCTATATCATGCCAAACTCAATCCTGAAAAGGTATTGGGAATTGTTTTAACAGGAAGTTCCGGACTCTACGAGAATTCTATGGGAGGAAGCTATCCGAAAAGAGGAAATTACGAGTATATAGAAAAAAAGACTCAGGAAGTTTTTTACGATCCGGAAATTGCCACAAAAGAGATTATTGATGAGGTTTATGAATCGGTTAACAACAGAAATAAACTGATTAGAACCTTAGCTATTGCCAAAAGTGCCATCCGGCATAATATGGCATCTGACCTGCCTAATATGACCATGCCGGTTTGCCTGATATGGGGTAAAAACGATTCGGTTACACCACCTGAAGTTGCAGAAGAATTTAAAGAATTATTACCAAATTCTGAGCTGAACTGGATCGATAAATGCGGTCATGCTCCCATGATGGAACATCCGGATAAATTTATTGAGATTATGGAAAAATGGCTCAAAAAGAATTTTGATAATTATAAGGTTTCCTAAACCTCCTTTTATAAATTTTACCTGTGAAAATAAAAACTGCCGAATTTGTGATCAGCAACACAGATGTTTCCAAATGTCCGAAAGATCAACTGCCCGAATATGCCTTTATCGGCAGGTCAAATGTGGGAAAATCATCGCTGATCAATATGCTTACCGGAAACAGAAATCTGGCTAAGATCTCCGGACGGCCGGGAAAAACACAGCTGATCAATCATTTTTTAATCAATAAAGAATGGTTTTTAGTAGATCTGCCCGGTTATGGTTATGCACAAATATCAAAAGGACAGCGTAAGACCTTCCGGGAATTTATCAAAGAATATTTCTTAAAACGCCAACAACTGATAAATAGTTTTGTACTGGTAGATTCGAGACATGAACCCCAAAAGATTGATCTTGAATTTATGAACTTTTTGGGAGAGAACGGAATTCCCTTTGCAATTATTTTTACAAAAACCGATAAACTCGGTTCTACCGTGATCCGGAATAAGATCGCAAAATACAAAAAAACACTTCTGGAATTCTGGGAAGAACTCCCCCCTTATTTTATCACTTCATCAGTAGATAAAACCGGAAAAGACGAGGTACTTGATTATATTGAACAAATTAATAAAAGTTTGTAATTTTTGTCAGTTCGAGCCTGCCTTTGGGCAGACAGGTACAGTTGAAATTGTTTTAAGTTTTATATAGTTCTCGACTGCGCTCGAACTGACAAAACGCTATTTAATCTGGATAATTCACAAATTTTATATCAAGTAAATTGCTGCAAAAATATTGGTTTAGTGGTGAATTTTTCAGGTTAATTATTCTTCATCATTCCTTTTCCCATTCCTCTGCCCATTCCTTTTCCCATCTTTTCGTGCATTTCCTTTTCGTGGGCGGCAAACCATTCGGGTTGTTCAATTTCATTATCATAAATATATCCGGCAATCTTACGCAATTCATCCTCTTTAAAAGCCTGTTTTGGCATCACCTTAAACCGCATCACAGCTCCTCTCATCAAGGCTCTTCCTTCTTCAGGATTTAAAGCCCATTTGGTAACAGCATTTACAAAATCGTCTTTGGTTTTATAACTCATAAAATACCTTCTCTTAACAGCAGCCATAGGAGGTGCAATGATCTCATCATGTGATTTCGCCTTTGGATTATGACAGGCATAACACCTCATCTTAAACAGGTCATATCCTTCTGAATCTGTTTTCATTACTGTTTTATCAGAATTGTTTACAAGCTCGGCAGTTTCTTTTTTTTCTTTGTTACAGGAAATAAAGACCGTTAATCCCAATAACAATACAATAGCTTTCTTCATCTTTATTTTTTAAAAATTACACTTTTCATTTGAATGATTAATAATCTCAATATATTCCTTTTCGGTAATAAACTGAGGTTCATATTCAATCCCTAAAGTAGTTAAACTTTTTGTAAATGTCCTCATATGATTTCGCGATCCACAGGATAGTGAAAGGTACATATTCATCACATCCTGCAAATCGGTATTTTGTATAAAATCTTCAATATCTTTGATGTCCACATCTTCAATAGTAGCTCCGGCTATCAGGGCATCATCCAGTGATCTGTCACACAACTCAGTCAGGTCATCATAGAGCTTTTGCAATTCAGCATTGGTAAATTTTCCCCTTTCGGGAAGGGAAAGATCTTCTACCTGATAAACGTTCATGATCTTTGTAACTTTATTCATATGCATCTGCTCACTTTTTGAAATATTCTCAAAAACCTTATAGGCATACAGGTCAAAAGCATACAAATATACATCACGGGCCAGTTTTTCTTCTTCTTTTAAAAACTGTAGATCTTCTTTTTCCTGTAGTGTCAGCTCTTCAGAGATCGATTCCGGATCATCCGAAGCCTTATCACATGAAAAGAACAGGAATATAAACAGAATAAATAATATGTTTTTCATCGTTATAAATTTTTTTGATATATCTTTAAGACCCTTTAAATCTATCTTAGTTTAATTTGTTTTGAATTTGTTTTGGTTACTTTAGTAACATAAGATCTTATTCGAAAAATAATTTGAAAGATGCATAGTACGGCAGAGAACCTGAAAATACTTTATGAAGACAATCACCTAATCATTATCAATAAAAGCACCGGAGATATTGTTCAGGGTGATAAGACCGGTGATAAACCCCTGAGTGAAGTGGTTAAAGCATATATTTCTAAAAAATACAATAAACCGGGCAGGGTCTTTTTGGGCGTAGTTCACCGCCTGGACCGTCCTACCAGCGGAATCGTGATCTTTGCCAAAACATCAAAAGCACTAGAACGGCTTAATAAAATGCTGCGTGAAAAGACCATTAAAAAAACCTATTGGGCAGTAGTGAAGAATGTTCCTGAAAAAGAACAGGATACGTTAATCCATTATCTTAAAAAGAATCCTAAAAACAACAGATCTACTGCTTTTACCAAAGAAACCGAAGGCGCAAAAAGAGCCGTACTGCATTATAGAAGCCTTAAAAAAACAGAAAATTACACCTTACTTGAGATCGATCTGGAAACCGGCAGGCATCATCAGATCAGGTGTCAGCTTTCTAAGATCGGTTCTCCGATAAAGGGCGACCTGAAATACGGTTTTAACAGAAGTAATAAAGACGGTGGTATTCATCTCCACGCCCGAAAGATCAACTTTATTCACCCGGTTAAAAAAGAAGAGATTATTTGCACAGCTCCGCCACCAAAAGATCCGGTCTGGGATCTTATGAAATAAGCTCTCTTGTACAGGTTTCCCTGAAGGAAAATCCAAAATAAAATCACTAAATATTTAATAATTAAACGTGAATAGTGTCTGTCTATAAAGTGCTTGATTGGTCTTTATTGGAGGTAATATTGAGTGATGTTTTTTTAGGAAAGAAGCAATAGGCAGTTAAAGCAGCCACAATATTTACCGGGAAACCTTTTACAGATCGATGTCTGGTATGTTCAATCTTACACATATTCTTAAGCTCATCATTCACTGATTCGACTAATGCCCTTTTTCATAAAAAAATAGAATCTACATTAGCTTTGGTAAGATAGAATGATAATAATTCTCCCCTCTCATTAATATAAGTTGGAGCAAAAATAAAAAAACTTATTTTTTTAGCCATTATTCACGTTATTTTAGCTTTTTGGGAGATTGAATAGCAGCTCAGCACATCAACACCAACCGATTACAACTATGATATACTTTTTTTAATGAAATTTTACAACCAGTCTGAATTCAGAATCGAACTTCAAAGCAGAAAACCTTTCTCGACAAACCTTTTGACCCAACAAATTTTCAGATGCCGAACCGCTTCCTGTTGGAGATTACAAGTATTCTGATGAGTTCACAAAATAAGAATCCAGAAATCTATTCAAGAGTTTAATGGAGATACAGACCGCTGTCAGATCTGTTTGTAATATATACCGACAGTTATCATACGGAAAACAATGA
>QNYL01000300.1 GCA_003973375.1 Flavobacteriia bacterium | reverse complement strand
AATGATAAAGAATCTCTTTGTAAACATAACAAGGCCTTAAAATTTCAGGCAAATATATATTTATTTAGAATGATTCCAAATAATAGATTGGTTTTTCTTAAAACTACTTCTGCTTTTCAGGTTTTAATGCGGGTTGTTCTGTACTTATCAGCTCTCCACCTGCATAATTTTCCCAGGTACCCACACGTAGATCATCTTTAAACTGTCCTTTTTTGATCAGGTCACCTGTCTTTCTGCTGTAGTAGGCCGCTTTTCCGTTGAGCATTCCGTTTTTATAATTAAAATCGTAGATGAGATGACCTTTAATAGCATATTTTTTATAGTTACCTTCCAGTTTTCCATTTTTATAATTGGCTATTTCGGTAGGGCTGCCATCGGGGTAAAAGGTTTTATATTCGCCATCCAGTTTCCCGTCAACATAATTCTCTTCACTCATTACAGATTTACCATCTTTATGATAATAGATCCATTTTCCTACTCGTTTTTTTCCCTGCATCATACCTTCACTTTCAATAACCCCTTGATCATTAAAAAATTTCACATCAGCAAGATCATCATTCGTATGGAATTTTTTTATAATAACAGGAAAATCGGAAGTAGCCGGTGAATAATATTTAAATGTTCCCACTTCTTTTCCATGCACAAATTTACCATGGTAGCGAATACGGTTATTATCCCAATATTTCTTCCACACACCATCGCGTTTACCATTCGCATCAAGTTTATTATACTCTGTCTGGGCAAACATGCCTATTGAAATGAATAATAACAGTAGAGTTGTAAAAATTATTCTCAAATCTTTATATCGGGTCATTTTTGTAATAATTAAAAATAAACTTATTTATAGTTGTAAAAATATGAATTTTTTATAATTTTAAACGTTAATACCTTTGATATATTGTAAGTATGCGCGATTCAAATTTCTGGTTCTATTTTATTATGATCGTTGTTATTGGTCATTTCATTGCCGGCTTTGCCTATCTGATCTATAAACTTTCCCCAAGAAAAAAAGATAAATCTGAAAAAGATGAACAGGAAGAACCTGATTGATAATCTGAATTCATTTTCAACTGCAGAGAGGAGCAACAGGGATAAAGCAGCAGAATTTGTTTTAGATCATGAGGAATTATTCCCGTATCTTGTTAAACTGACCTTTGAAAAAGAAGGCCGCTTATCGGTCAAGGCTGCATGGATCCTGGAGCTGGTATGCATCCGTAAACTCAGTCTTATTTATCCTTACCTCGATTTTTTTAGTTCACACATGAAAAATATTTCGGATGAAAGCGCTTTACGGCCTCTCTCAAAAGTGATCAGTTTTATTACCAACGATTATTATAATATTAAGAATGCTGAGATCCAGTCAAAATTATCACAAACCGCCAAAGAACAGCTGACAGAAGTTAGTTTTGATTGCCTTATTGAAGACCATAAGATCGCTGCTCAGGTTTTTGCCATGGACAGCCTTTACGATCTGGGTAAAGAATTTAGCTGGATCCATCCGGAATTAAAACAGATCCTGCTTCAAAATCTGCCCAAAGGAAGCAAAGGATATCAATCGCACGCAAAAAAGATCCTTAAACTGATCTGAAAAGTTTTTTTATTCGCTGATAATTTAACTTAAAGACTTATTTTTGCTTTTTCTAAAATTATAAAGATGGATCTTACAAGTTTAAATGCAATTTCTCCCATAGACGGAAGATACAGAAGTAAAACAGAAGCACTGGCCCCTTTTTTTTCTGAAGAAGCGCTTATAAAATACCGGGTAAAAATTGAAATTGAATATTTTATTGCTCTTTGCGAGATCCCTCTGCCACAGCTTAAGAATTTTGACAGCTCTGTTTTTGATAAACTGAGAGATATTTTTAATAATTTCACCTCCGCTGATGCACAAAAGATCAAGGATATTGAAAAAATAACCAACCATGATGTAAAAGCGGTTGAATATTTTATCAAAGAGGCGTTTGATCAACTCGAATTACACAAATACAAAGAGTTTATTCATTTCGGACTTACCTCACAGGACATCAACAATACAGCTACTCCACTCCTGATCAAGGATGCATTTACAGAAGTTTATCAACCTCATCTTCAGAGTCTTGAAAAAAGACTTAATGAACTTGCCAACGACTGGAAAGCAATTCCTATGCTGGCGAAAACTCACGGACAACCCGCCTCTCCTACCCTTTTGGGGAAAGAGATCAGGGTCTTTTCAGAAAGGATCAGCCAGCAAAAAGATCTGCTTGAAAAGATACCTTTTGCTGCTAAATTTGGCGGTGCAACAGGAAATTTCAATGCCCATCATGTTGCTTATCCGGAGATCAACTGGAAAGATTTCGGGAAACATTTTGTAGAAGATATTTTAGGTCTCCATCACTCTTTTCCTACAACTCAGATAGAACATTATGATCATCTGGCAGCTTTTTTTGATGCTTTAAAAAGAATCAACACCATTATCATAGATCTTGACAGAGATATCTGGCAATACATTTCTATGGGTTATTTTAAGCAAAAGATCAAAAAAGGGGAAGTTGGCTCATCGGCCATGCCTCATAAAGTAAATCCTATCGATTTTGAAAACAGTGAAGGAAATATGGGATTAGCCAATGCAATTTTCGAGCATTTATCGGCAAAACTGCCTATTTCACGATTACAACGCGACCTTACCGATTCGACCGTATTGAGAAATGTTGGGGTGCCTTTCGGGCATACGCTTATCGGATTTCAATCTACCCTGAAAGGTTTAAATAAATTGCTGCTGAATCAGGAAGCTATTGAAGACGATCTCGAAAACAACTGGGCCGTGGTGGCAGAAGCCATTCAAACCATTCTCCGGCGTGAAGCTTATCCCAATCCGTATGAAGCCTTAAAAGGATTGACCAGAACCAACAAAATGATCGATCATCAGTCTATCTCGGAATTTATAGATACCCTCGAGATCACTGAGGACCTTAAAAAAGAATTAAAAAATATAACTCCGAAAAATTATACCGGAATTTAATTTGATTTTAAGTAAATTGCAGCAGATTTATATCTGCTTAAAAACAACATGAAAAAACAGATTTTTCATAGAATCACAGCTTTATTGTTCCTGGCAACTATATTGGTTCCGATTTCAATTCAGTTTGTTCATTCTTTTCAGGAACATCATTTCCGGTCTGTCCTGTCTGATGAATACGATCAGATACAACATGTTGAAAAAAATTGTGCTGTTTTTCATCACCAGATCAATTTTAATGCAATTGATCTTTCTTTCCATTTTAAACTTAAATCTTTTCAATTTATAACTCCTGATGTTCAATTACCTGAAACACTAAAGATCTGTAATTTTTCAGGACAAAAATCTTCAAGGGGCCCTCCCGCTTCATTTGTATAGAACCACGTGGCATGACTTATCTCAGCCGGTTAAAAGAATGTAAACAATTCTGTTAAAACACATTATCTAAATATTTACAAATGAAAAATCTTTTATTTGCCTTTTTTTTATTAGGCCTTATACAACTTATGTACACACAAAATAAAATTTCGGGTATCGTTACCGATCAAAACAATCAGCCCTTACCCGGAGTTCAGATCTATATTGAAGAACTGCACATTGGTTCAACAAGCAATTTAGACGGTTATTATGAATTAGAGAAGATTCCGAAAGGGAACATTCAAATAATTTATAGTTACATCGGCTATGAAACAGTAAAAAAAGAAATACTGATCGATAAACAGGAAACCGAACTGAACATTCAGTTAAAAGAATCTGTTTTCCATATGGATGAAGTAATTGTATCTACTCCTTTTAATAAACTTCAAAGTGAAAACGTGATGAAAGTAGAGCACAAAAGCATCAGATCACTGGAAAAGAATGGTGCCCCAACTTTGATCAGAAGCCTTTCCAATATACCGGGAGTAGAACAGTTTTCAACCGGAACGGCTATTGGAAAACCCGTGATAAGAGGTTTAACAGGAAACAGGGTTCTGGTGTACACACAAGGGGTACGACTTGAAAATCAACAATTTGGAGGAGAACACGGACTTGGATTAAATGAAGCCGGGATAGAAAGTGTTGAAGTGATTAAAGGACCCGCTTCATTGCTTTACGGATCGGATGCTTTGGGCGGGGTTTTATATTTCAATCCTGAGAAATTTGCTCTCGAAAATGAAACCAACATCAATATCAAGCAGAAATTCTTTGGAAACACGCTTGGTTCCAATACCTCTGTAGGTTTTAAAACATCAAAAACAAATTTTAAATATTTAATCCGCGGAACCTGTACCACCCATTCTGATTATAAGATTCCCGATGGAAACAGAGTTACCAATACAAGATTTAATGAAAATGATCTTAAAGCCGGAATTGGATATAACTCCGGAAAATTTGTTTCAGAATTAAGGTATAATTTTACACGTTCTGACATAGGCCTTACCGAAGGAATTGATTTACAAACCCACAGCAAAAAACCGGAATTACCATTTCAAAAAATTGATAATCATATCTTAAGTCTGCACAATCACTTCTTTTTAAATCAATCTAAAATCGATTTGAATCTAGGCTATGTTTACAACAACCGTAAGGAATTTGAAGATAATTCAGAAGAGGCTGCATTGAATTTAAAATTAAAAACCTTTACCTACGATGCCAAATACTTTTTCCCGAAGTTAAATAAGCTTGAAACCATTGTCGGCATTCAGGGAATGCATCAGGAAAACTCAAATTTTGGTGAAGAGATCCTTATACCAAATGCCAAAACTGACGATATTGGAATTTTGACCACCGCACTTTGGAAATTCGACAATTTGAACAGTTTACAGGGAGGTGTTCGTTTTGATTACAGGAATCTTAAAACAGAAAGACATGAGCTTGAAGAAGAAGACGGTTCTTCAAAGATCTTTGAACCGGTAGAGAGAAAATATCAAAATTTTACTGCCTCTCTGGGCTATAAGACCATGCTTTTTCAAAATATACTTACCCGTATTAATCTTGCATCGGGATACAGGGCTCCCAACCTTGCCGAGCTGACTTCCAATGGTGTTCATGAAGGAACTTTCAGATATGAGATCGGTAATCCGGATCTGAACAGTGAACAGAACTTCCAGTCGGATGTTTCTTTTGAATTTAAAAATAAACATATAGAATTTTTTGTAAACGGGTTTTATAATAAGATCAACAATTATATTTATATAGCCCCTACGGGAGAAACGATCGATGATTTTAATGTTTATAAATACCTGCAAAATAATGCCAGTCTTTACGGAGGTGAAGCAGGATTTCACTTCCATCCTCACCCCATACACTGGCTCCATCTGGAAAGCAGCTATGAAATGGTTACCGGTAAACAGGACAACGGAAGCTATTTACCTCTTATCCCTGCCAATAAATGGGCAAATACGGCCCGGGGAGAATTTAAAGAAATAGGAAAATTTACAGAAAATTACATTTCTTTAAAATTAAATACTTATTTCAAGCAGAATAAGGTAAGTGAATTTGAAGATCCCTCTGAAGGATATAACCTGCTGGATTTTGCTGTTGGAAGTGATCTTAATCTTAAAAAAGTATCTTTACATTTTAATTTCAGTATCAATAATATTTTCAATACTACATACATTTCTCATCTTTCTGCATTCAAATTCGAGGGGATCCCAAATATGGGAAGGAATTATGTTATAGGAGTTAATCTTGATCTGTAAGCCAATATTTATTTATGCTTTTTAGCATTAAAATTTGCTTCTAAAACTCTAAATTTGAACAAAATTCTCAAATAATAAAACATGAAAAAACAAATTATAGAATGTGTTCCGAACATCAGTGAGGGACGCGATAGTGACAAGATCAATGCCATTGCAAGTGTTGTGGAAACTGTTGAAGGAGTCAAACTTTTAGATATCGATCCCGGAAAGGCCACCAACAGAACGGTGATCACTTTTGTGGGAGAACCTCAAAAAGTGATCGATGCTGCATTTTTGCTGATCAAAAAAGCATCAGAACTTATCGATATGAGCAAACACAGCGGAGAGCATCCGCGTTTTGGAGCTACTGATGTTTGTCCGCTGGTTCCCATCTCAGGGATCAGTATGGAGGAAACTGCCGAATATGCCCGGAAATTAGGGGAAAGAGTGGGTAAAGAACTCGGCATTCCGGGATATTTCTATGAAAATGCTGCCAAAGAAGAAAAAAGAAAGAATCTGGCCAGTTGCCGTTCGGGCGAATATGAAGGTTTAAAGGATAAACTGAAAGATCCGGAATGGAAACCCGATTTCGGACCTGCAGAATTTAACGAAAAAGTTGCAGGCACCGGAGCTATAGCCATCTCTGCCCGTGACTTCTTAATCGCCTATAATGTAAACCTCAATTCTACTTCAACCCGGAGAGCCAATGCCATTGCCTTTGATATCCGCGAAGCAGGAAGGATCAAAAGAGAAGGCAATGCCGCCACAGGAAAAAAAGTACTGGATGAAAACGGAGAGCCTGTAAGAATTCCCGGAAAATTAAAAGCCGTTAAGGGAATTGGCTGGTATATAGAAGAATACGGAATCGCTCAGATCTCCTACAATCTTACCAACATCAGCATCACCCCTATGCATATTGCTTTTGATGAAACTTGTAAATCGGCTGAAAAAAGAGGATTGAGAGTTACCGGTTCAGAGTTGGTAGGACTGATCCCGCTTCAGGCTATGCTGGATGCAGCTGATTATTTCCTTAAAAAGCAGGAACGTTCGCTGGGAATCTCCGAAAGTGAAAAAATCAAAATTGCAGTAAAATCGTTAGGACTTGATGATCTTAAACCCTTTGATCCCGAAGAAAAGATCATTGAATATGTTATGAAAGATGATACCAAAAAGCTGGTTGATCTGACCGTTAGAGGATTTGCCGACGAAACTGCCAGTGAATCCATGGCTCCGGGAGGAGGTTCTATCGCTGCCTATGTTGGAGCGCTTGGCGTTTCACTCGGCACCATGGTAGCCAATCTTTCCGCACATAAAGCCGGATGGGATGACCGATGGGAAGAATTTTCAAAATGGGCAGAAAAAGGACAGGAGTATAAGAACAAGCTCATGTTTCTTGTGGATGAAGACACCAATGCTTTTAACAAGATCATCGATGGTTTCAGAATGCCCAAAGGAAGCGATGAAGAAAAGAAACTCCGAAGAGAGGCCATTCAGGAGGCAACCAAATATGCAACTGAGATTCCTTTTCAAGTAATGGAAACCGCTTATAACTCTATGGAAGTAATGGAAGCCATGCTGGAAAAAGGACTTCAAAGTTCCTTATCGGATGCCGGTGTGGGAATTCTTTGTGCCAGAACAGCTGTTTTAGGGGCTTATTTTAATGTAAGAATCAATGCTAAAGACATTAAAGACAGGGTTTTTGCCGATGATATTCTTAAAAAAGCAGAAAAGATCTATAAGGAAACCCATAAAAAAGAAAAAGCCGTTATTGAACTTATCAACAGTAAAATGTAACACTTGTAGCAGAGATGCGGGTTTAAAATACTATATTTATTTTTTTAAACTGATCTTTTAAAAGAATGCATGCAGAAGAGTGTTGATATATATACTGAGATCATAGAATCTAAAAGCTTAAATGATCACCCTGATTATAAGAAGCATTATCGTAAACTGAAGGAGATAGATCAATTTCTACCTCCTTCAGATTCTTTTTTACTTCTGCTGAATTCTGAAAAGATTCGCTATGAGTTTGTAAGCAAGAATTTTGAATATATCTTAGGCTTTCCGGTAAAAAGATTGCTTGATGAAGGAACAAAATTCTGGTTCTCACTTATACATCCTGATGACCTGAATGTTTTGTTAAAGGTAATTGATGATCTCATGCAATTTACATTGAACAAGGTAAATGAAAAAGACCGCAACCGCCTGATCTATATTTATAATTTCAGAATAAAGAACTCGCAGGGAAAATACCTCAACCTGCATGCACATTTAAATCCGCTTGAATTTGGTACAAACGGGAAACCTATTCTTAGCCTTTCACATTATTCCGTAATTCCCGTAAGAGCGGAAAGGCCTATTGTTGCAGTAGCTAAAATATTGAATGACAACAATATATATGAAACCCTGTTTTATAAGAATTATTCTCACAATAATTTTACAAATCAAATCACCAAAAGGGAAAGAGATATTATCAGGCTTCTTGCCACCAACATGACCAGTAAGGAAATAGGTGAAAAACTTTTTATCAGTTACCATACAGTTGATAAACACCGAAGGAATATTTTAAAGAAACTAAAGTTCAGAAGTACCGGTGAACTGATCCAGTACTGTAAGAACAATCCTATGTTCTAAAAATACTCAAATTGAGTATTGTCAGGTTCTACTCTACTTTATAGCTTTGCTTATAGATCAATTAACCTTTCTTTTAATGAAATTTAACTTATCCCAAAAAATTTCATTATATTGTTTTTGTTAAAACAAAAAAAGCCCCGAGTAAACTCGGGGCTTTTTAATTTTTATTCATACATCTTTTTCCGTTGCTCCTTAATTTTAGGATCATCCAGATATTCATCAAAACTCATATAGCGGTCAATAACTCCTTTTGGTGTTATTTCAATGATCCTGTTTGCAACAGTCTGAGCAAATTCATGATCGTGTGTTGAAAAGATCACCGTTCCTTTATATTTTTTCAGGGCATTGTTAAAAGCCTGGATAGATTCAAGATCCAAATGGTTTGTAGGCTGATCGATCAGCAATACATTGGCTCTGGTCATCATCATTTTAGACAACATGCAACGTACCTTTTCTCCTCCTGAAAGCACACGGCACTGTTTTAAAGCCTCTTCACCACTAAAGATCATCTTACCGAGAAATCCCCGTAAGAACACCTCTTCTTTTTCTTCTTCTGTTTTGGAATACTGACGTAACCATTCTACCAGATTCAATTCATTTTTAAAGAAATCAGAATTGTCAAGCGGTAAATACGACTGTGTAGTGGTAATGCCCCATTTGTAGGTTCCGGAATCAGGCTCATCATTTCCGGTAACAATCTCGTAAAAAGCTGTGGCCGCACTCGATTTTTTTGATAACAGAACCACCTTGTCTCCTTTAGAAAGATTGATATGAACATCACTGAAAAGAAGTTCTCCGTCCACTGATTTTGATAAGCCTTCAACATGCAATATCTGATCACCGGCCTCTCTTTCCTGCTCAAAGATAATAGCAGGATATCTTCTGCTGGAAGGCTTGATATCGGCAACATTAAGCTTTTCAATCATTTTCTTTCTACTCGTTGCCTGTTTTGATTTGGCTACATTGGCAGAAAAACGTCTGATAAATTCTTCCAGTTCCTTTTTCTTCTCTTCTGCTTTTTTATTTTGCTGAGCACGTTGTTTGGCGGCCAGCTGACTAGATTCGTACCAAAAAGTATAGTTTCCTGAATACTGATTGATCTTACCATAATCAATATCAGAAATATGCGTACAAACCGCATCAAGGAAGTGACGGTCATGCGAAACAACAATCACGGTATTGTCATAATTTGCAAGGAAATTCTCCAGCCAACCGATGGTTTCGAAATCCAGATCGTTGGTAGGCTCGTCCATAATCAGTACATCAGGATTTCCAAATAAGGCCTGCGCCAGTAAAACCCGTACCTTCAGTTTCCCATCGAGATCTTTCATCAGTACATGGTGCAATTCCTCTTTTATTCCCAATGAAGATAAAAGGTTTGCAGCCTCACTTTCAGCTGTCCAGCCTCCCATTTCTTCAAATTCCACACCAAGCTCACCGGCTTTGATACCGTCTTCTTCACTAAAATCGGGTTTTGCATAGATCTCGTCCAGTTGTTTTTTTAACTCGTATAAGGGTTTATTTCCCATCATTACGGTTTCAAGAACCGGATATTCATCATAGGCAAAGTGATCCTGTGAAAGCACCGACATACGTTTTCCTTTTTCAAGGGAAACACTTCCGGAAGTAGGATCTATTTCTCCTGATAATATTTTTAAAAAGGTCGATTTTCCCGAACCATTTGCTCCAATAATTCCATAACAATTCCCTTTGGTAAATACGGTATTTACCTCATCAAACAAGACTCTTTTACCGAATTGTACAGATAAATTTGATACTGATAACATGCTTTTCTAAATTTTTTGCAAAAGTAACCAAATATGTTATTTATCAAGTCATTCTTTAAAAAAATAATTATTTATCAGTTTTTTCTATAAAATCATAAAAATTCGTATAAATCAAAACACTTTAACCTTTTTTTCCTCATTTTTTAACAACACATTAACAAGCCTCAATGACCAATGTTATTATATTTGTTTGTGGTTAAATTTGTTTGAAAATTTGGGAAAAAAATACACATTTTACTTTAAACCCATATTCTTTTTAGGACTCATAGGTTTAATTTTATCTTGTAATACTGCTATGGATGAGAAGACTACCACCTATTTTGGGGGTAAGATCAAAAATCCTAAGGAGCCTTTTGTGTATTTCCTGAAAAATAACAAAGTAATTGATTCCACCAAAATTAAGCACAACCGGTTTCTTTTTAAGTTTGATACGATTAAAGAAGGCTTGTTTACTTTTATGAACGGACCGGAGTTTCAGTATTTATTTATAGAACCCAAAGACAGCTTGATGCTTTATCTGAATACCTGGAACTTTGATGAAACAATCATTTTTAGCGGAAAAGGTGCTGAAAAAAATAATTTTCTAATTTATGTCTTCTTAGAACAGGAAAAAATCGAAAACCGGTTTCGTCAATACTATTATCTGAAACCGGAATCTTTTTCAAAAAAAATAGAAGAAGAATTGAAACCTTTACAGGCGCGGTATGAAAAAATGGTTTCAAAAGAAAATATCCACTTTTCAGATAAGTTCAAAAAGCTGGCCACTGTTGCTATTTACTACCCTTTTTACAGTCGTAAAGAATATTACACCTTAAAACATAGGGATACTAGAAACCGATATGATTTTCCTGAAGTGGGCAAGGATTTTTATGATTTTAGAAAAAATGTAGATCTCAATGACGCTTCTCTGATTAGTTTTCGCTCTTATACTTATTATTTAGAGTCTTTTTTGTACAATATGGCTTATCAAAAAGGAAAGGAAAACCCCGATAAAAGGAATTTTTCGCTTCAGTTTATGGAGACCGTAAATGAAAATATTACCAACCCGGTTTTAAAAAACAAATATCTGGTTTCTGCATTCTGGGGATCTCTGAAAAACAATCTTCCCGAAGAAAAATTAGAGCCAATTAAAGCGTATTTTTTTAAGAATTGTAAAGATAAAACCTATATCACCGAAGCGGAAAATGCACTGCATCAATATTCTAAATTAAAAAAAGGAGATACTTTACCCCAGTTGCTTACGTTCAATACAGAAGGACAAAGAATTGACCTGCATAAAGTTTTGAAAAACAGAGAGGCTGTAATCTATTTTTGGCCTGATGATCTGACAAAGAAAGAACTTATGTTAAAAACACTTTATATTTATAAAAAAGAGTTTCCTGATTTGCTGTTTATTGGTATTGAAAAAAGTCAGAACGATAAAGAATGGAAGGAATTTCTGATTCAAAAGCATCTGAAAAAGGAAAACCAATTCAAATTAAGTCATAATTGCAAAACTTATTCCTGGTTTGATCATAACGCCGGCAGGACACTGATTATTGATGATAAAGGAGTCATACAAAACCCTTTCCTGTTCTTTTCAGATACTTATTATCTCAACAAAAATCTGCATCAACTTAAAAAACAGTAATTTATTGTTGCAATCACTAAAATAGCAGTACCTTTGCCAGCTGAAAAACACAAAGTTCTGAATTTAAATGTATGGTCGTTAAATACTTTATTTAGGGTTTTGTAATTAAATAAGTATATGACAAATTTTAAAGATTTAGGCTTAAGCAAGCCTATCAATGATGCCCTTATAGACCTGGGCTATCAAACCCCAACACCAATTCAGGAGATTACAATTCCACAAATTTTAAGTTCAGATAAGGATCTGATCGCTTTTGCACAAACAGGAACAGGAAAAACTGCCGCCTTTAGTTTACCGATTATCGAACAGATCGATGATAAAAGTGATGCTACACAGGCTATCATTCTTTCACCAACACGTGAACTCGCTATTCAGATTGCAAAAAGCATTAAGGATTTTACCAAAAATTACAAAAAGATCGAGACACTTGCTGTTTACGGCGGGGCCAATATCGATGAACAGATCAGATCTCTGAAAAAAGGAGTTCAGATTGTTGTGGGAACACCCGGACGAACTGTCGATCTGATCAAACGTAAAAGATTAAAGCTTGGAAATATCAGATGGCTTGTACTGGACGAGGCTGATGAAATGCTCAATATGGGCTTTAAGGATGAACTGGACAAGATTTTAGAAACCATTCCCGAACAAAAAACAACATTGCTTTTCTCTGCAACCTTCCCAAAAGAAGTGGAAGCCATTGCCAAGAATTATATGCGCGAAACTGTAGAATTGTCTGCAGGTAAAAGAAATATCGGTGCCGAAAATGTAAGCCATGAATATTATCTGGTTAACGAAAGAAACCGTTATCCTGCCCTAAAAAGAATTGCCGATATCAATCCGGATATCTACGGAATTGTTTTTTGCAGAACCCGTAGAGAAACCAAAGATGTTGCCGACAAACTGATCACAGATGGTTACAATGCTGATGCATTGCACGGAGATCTTTCTCAGGCACAGCGGGATATCGTAATGCAGAAATTCAGATCAAAACACCTGCAGATCCTTGTAGCAACTGATGTGGCTGCCCGCGGACTCGATGTGAATGATCTTACGCATATTATTAACTACAAGTTACCGGATCAGATAGAATCTTATACACACCGTAGCGGAAGAACTGGAAGAGCCGGTAAAAAAGGTATTTCCATTGCTATTATTACCAATAAGGAAAAAGGAACTCTTACCCAGATAGAAAGGAAGATCAATAAGAAATTTGAGGCTAAAAAAGTACCGGGGGGTAAAGAAATTTGTACGCGTCAGCTTTTTTCTCTGATCGATAAAGTACATGACATTGAGATCAATGAAAAGGAAATCAAGGACTTTTTGCCGGATATCTATCAAAAATTGGAAGGGCTTGACCGTGAAGAACTGATCAAAAGATTTGTTTCACTGGAATTTAATCAGTTCCTCTCTTACTATGAGAATGCTCCCGATCTGAACGGAGACAGGTCAAGATCGAGAAGCAGGTCTGATAACGGATCGTTTACAAGATTTTACATCAATTTAGGAAAGATCGATAAGATCAATCCTTCGCATCTTATAGGACTGATTAATGAAAAATTAAGAGAACGTAACGTAGAGATAGGAAAAATTGAGGTACTGAATAATTTCTCTTTCTTTGAAATTGACAAGAATTATACCGACAAAACCCTTGATTCCTTTAGGAATTTCAAACATAAAGGACGAAAGATCTTTGTTGAAATTGCGGAAAAACCAAAATCACGCGGACGTGACAGAGGTAACAGACGTAAAAGGGGAAAACGAAGAAGATTCTAAAGTAAATTTATACAGCATTAAAAAAGGAGAATATCGGCAAAAGCTAATATTCTCCTTTTTATTTATAGTCTTTTAATCTTTCTATTCGTAATCCGTATCAAGCTGGATATAGCTTAAAAATTCTCTTTTGTATTCTTCTTTTTTGAATAAACCTCCGTATTCTGCAGTCACTGTGCTGCTGGCAATATCATGGATCCCTCTGGAATTTACACACAAATGTTTCGCATCGATCACACAGGCAACATCTTCGGTACCCAGAGCTTCCTGAAGCGCCTGAACGATTTGCATATTGAGTCTTTCCTGAACCTGAGGGCGTTTGGCAAAATAATCAACGATCCTGTTCATTTTAGACAAACCAATCACTCTCCCTTTAGAGATGTAAGCTACGTGAGCCTTGCCCACTATCGGCAACAAATGGTGTTCGCAGGTTGAATAAAGCGTGATATTCTTTTCAACAAGCATTTCTCCGTATTTGTAATTGTTATCGAAAGTTGAAAGTTTCGGACGTGTTTGCGGATGGAGTCCGCTAAAAATTTCCTTTACATACATTTTAGCCACACGTAAAGGAGTTCCTTTTAAACTGTCATCGGTAAGATCCATACCCAAAGTATGCAGGATCCCGGCAACATTTTTCTCTATCGATTTAATTTTTTCTTCATCTGATAATTCAAAAGCGTCAGAGCGTAATGGCGTTTTTGCAGAAGTTGAGATATGGTTATCTCCTATTTCATCTACCATTTCATGTAATTTAACTTTATCACCTTCAAACATTATTCCGTAATTTAAGAGTGCAAAAATACAACATTATTCAGAATAAATTGATTTTTACATGCGTATTTGACTCAACAGGTTATCAAAATCACATAAAACCTGTTCTCCTGTAAGCATATTCTTCAGTGTAAATTTATGATCACTAACTTCCTTTTCTCCAACCAATACAACGAAAGGAATTTCTCTTTTATTGGCGTAATTCATTTGTTTTTTCAGCTTGACTGCATCCGGATAGAGCTCTGCCTTTATACCGTTTTTATGAAGTTTTTTGATGGCTTGCATAGCGTACGCAGCTTCTTTTTCACCAAAATTGATAAAGACTACTTTAGGTCTTGGCAGATCCACCACTTTAAAAAGGCCTAGTTCTTCCAGTACCAGATAGATCCTGTCAAGGCCAAAAGAGATCCCAATTCCACTGATATTCTTCAGTCCGAAGATCCCTGTCAGATCATCATACCTTCCTCCTCCTCCAATAGATCCCATCTTTACCTTTTCAGTTTGCACCTCATAAATAGCTCCGGTATAATAATTTAAACCTCTTGCCAGGGTAACATCAATTTCAAGTCGTGCCGACTCCAGACCTAATTCATTCACATTTTCTACTACAAACTCAAGTTCTGCAACACCTTGCAGGCCTTCTTCAGAATCTTTTAGCAGATCTTTTAATTTTTTCAGTTTATCATTATTATTTCCTTCAAAACTAAAAAGAGGTTCAATTTTTTTAATGGCTTCTTCAGAAATTCCTTTGGCGATCATCTCTTTGGTCACTCCTTCTTTACCAATTTTATCCAGCTTATCCAGAGCTACCGTAAAATCGATCAGCTTGTCTTTTTCACCTATGATCTCGGCCAGGCCGGAAAGGATCTTTCTGTTGTTGAGCTTGATAATTGTTTCGGTCAGGCCGAGTTTTGTAAATACCGCATCATAAAGCTGAACAAATTCTACTTCCTGCCACAGACTTTTACTGCCCACTACATCAGCATCACACTGGTAAAACTCTCTAAAACGTCCTTTTTGCGGACGATCGGCACGCCATACAGGCTGCATCTGATAACGCTTAAAAGGAAATACGATCTCATTTTGATGCTGAACCACGTATCGTGCAAACGGAACAGTAAGATCATAACGTAAGGCTTTTTCGGAAATACTGGAGGTTATTTTTGCCGAATTCTTTTCAGCCAGCAAATTTTCATCGGCTTTTCTAAGATAATCTCCTGAGTTTAATATTTTAAAAATTAACCGATCTCCTTCTTCCCCGTATTTTCCCATCAAAGTACTTGAATTTTCAAAAGAAGGGGTTTCTATGGGTTGAAATCCGTAGATTTCAAAAACCTCTTTGATCGTATTAAAAATATAATTGCGTTTGGCAACTTCGGCAGGAGAAAAATCTCTGGTCCCTTTTGGTATTCCCGGTTTCATCAATAAATTGTTTTAAATGCAAAAATTAATTTGCAAATATCTTAAATATTATGGCAAATGATGGCATCTAGGTTTTATTTTTTCCGGTGGGAACCATCTTGTGATACATTTTATAAATAACCCGGAAAATCACAATGAGCAAAACAATGGCCAAAACGGGAACAAAGACCGACATCAGAGAAAGTAAAACCGAGGTTACGGTTTCAACCAAAGAGATTACCGGATTTGCAAATCCGGCAGTAGTGGCCGTTGAGGCCAAACGCGTAGTTGATGTTGAAGTTTTAATGGCTGCAGCAGTTCCTCCTCCGGCAATAATGGCCAGGATCCAGGTAAAGAACGGATCGATATCAGAAACCGTTGACAACATGATCGCTGTTCCGGAAACAGCAGCCAGCGGTACAGCAATAACATCCAGAATATGATCTACCCAGGGAATAAGATAAGCAAGAATTTCTACCACAGTTGCCACCCCTAATGTGATCATGGCTACCTGACTGCCAATCCATTGCCAGTTTTCATTTAAAGGAATAATCTGAAAATAAGAGGCTATACTCAAAACAAAAAAAGGCAAAAAGATCCTGAAGCCTACCGAGGCCGCCAGACCTATTCCCAAAAAGATGCTTAAAACAGTTTGAAAATCCATTTTTAGAAATGATTTTTTTTATCCATTTAAATATAATATAATTTTATCATATTTCCTTTAAGAATTAAATATTTGGTTTAATTTTGATTCGTTAATAATTGGCTATGACCTCTATTAAAAAGATAATTTTTCTGTTTTATCTTATAAGTTTTTCCGTTTCCGGACAGAACCCGGATTCAGAGTACATCAAAGTCAACGGAAAGAATATTTCATTGGAGGAACTCTTACAACAATACATCAGAATACCTTCTGTAAGCGGTAATGAAAAAGAAGCCGGTGATTTTATAAAATCGGTTTGTAAAGAAAATGGGTTGCACATTACAGCTTTTGGTGAGGAGAATGGGTTTTACAATTTTGCAGCTTCTGTTTTTCCGCTCTCTGATAACAAACCCAATATTGTTTTTTTAAATCATATTGATGTGGTTCCTGAAAGTAACGAAAATGATTTCGGGAAATTTTCAGGTAAGATCAGTAATGGAAATATTTATGGCAGAGGGGCCTTCGACAACAAGGGGGCAGCCATTATGCAACTGGGAGGTATGATTAAATTTTTAAAGGATCAGCCTCTTGAAAAGAGTGAATACAACGTTACTTTTTTGGCGGTTTCCTGTGAAGAGACTCAATGTGAGGGTGGCGTTAATTACGTGATCGATAATTTTTTAGATCTTTTAAATCCGGCTGTGGTCATTGGCGAAGGCCCTACTGAACTCAGCACTTTGATCGGCGGTGATTTTAGCAACCCGATCTTTGCCGTCTCTGTTGCCC
>QNYL01000036.1 GCA_003973375.1 Flavobacteriia bacterium | reverse complement strand
AAAATGAGACCATTTTTTCTGAGGAAAGATTCTGTTCAGGTAATTTCTTAATGAATTTTCTATGATCAATACATGGCCAAATTCATGTATAGATAAATTTAAAGCATCATCAGAAATTAAAAAACCTCTTTCAACAACAGGCCAAACCAGGCTGATTTTTTTACTTTTAGGGTTGACATCTCCATGATAGGTTTTATTCGTATCTCTATAGGAATAGGACTCAGGTACAATTTCAATTGTTTTAAAATGACGTAAAAGATCAACATTTAATCCAAAAGTGATTTGTACAAAAGCACTCGAGATCAGAAATTCCATACTCTTTTTAATAGGATATCTTCTTTCACTTGTAAAGTAAGTAAAAGCATAAAAATAAAGGGTTCTAATCAGAAAGATCTTTTTATTTTCTGATGATAAATTTTTGTAATAGGTATTTTTATCAATAAGTATTTGATGGCATTCACTTTTAAGTTTACTGCCAAAGAAAAGATTATAAATTTTGTATTTAAGTATCATTTAGAATTCAAATTACAAAAACATACGAATGTATATAAATTAAAATAAATTATTAAATTTCAGTAAAATAAAACTCTGTAAAAGCATTCTTTAAAGTTTGTAAAAATAAATTATCTTTGAGATCTAAAATTTTTCTATGGGATTTGTTAAATATTTAACCAGTAAAGAGTTTTTGGTAACGCTGATTTCAATTGCAGCCATTGTTGTTCTTTTGATCTTTGGTTTAGGGAAATGGATGAACAGTTATACACATCATGATGAAAAGATCGAAGTGCCGAATCTTGAAAAATTATCGCTGGCAGAAACCGAAAAGGTGCTTTCTGAAAAAGATCTGACCTTTGTGGTGATCGACTCGGCAAGTTTTAATCCCGAGTATCCTCCAAGATCCGTTATTGAGCAAAATCCGGAACCGGGGGATAAGGTTAAAATGAACAGAAAGATCTATTTAACTCTAAATCCTACTAATTACCGTAAAATAAAAGTTCCTGAAGTTCTTCGTCAGCCAACTCGTCAGGCAGTTTCTCATTTAAAAGCAGCCGGATTTAAGATTGGAAAAAAGAACTATGTAAAAGGGAAGTGGAAAGGACTTGTTAAAGGACTCGAATTTAATAATAAGCAGATCAATCCGGGTGATATCCTGCCAAAATATTCTGTGATCGATGTGGTGATCTGGGATGATGCTCCGGACCAGGCAATTCTTGACAGCATTGCTCAGCTAAAGGAAAATCCTAATGAATGATACTACTGAGGAAATACTGAATGATGATCTGTACGAACACTACCGGTTTACGGCGTCCATAGGTCAGGAACCGCTTCGTGTTGATAAATTTCTGATGAATTTCATCGAAAATGCCACACGTAACAAGATACAACAAGCTATAAAAGCAGGTAATGTACTGGTTAATGACAATGTGGTAAAAGCCAATTACAGAGTAAAACCTTATGATGTTGTAAGGATCGTTCTGGCGCATCCGCCTCATGAAAACCTTTTGGTTGCTGAAGATATTCCTATTGATATTGTTTATGAAGATGATGAGGTGATGGTGGTGAATAAACCGGCCGGAATGGTGGTTCACCCCGGACATGGTAATTACAGCGGTACCCTGGTAAACGGATTGATCCATCATATTGAAAATCTGCCAAAGAACTCAAATGAACGTCCCGGACTGGTACACCGAATTGATAAGGATACCAGTGGTTTACTGGTTGTGGCAAAAACAGAATTTTCCATGGCCAACCTGGCAGGTCAGTTTTTCGAAAGGACCACGCAGAGATTATATTATGCACTTATCTGGGGAAATCTTGATGAAGAGGAAGGAACTATTGAGGGAAATATAGGAAGAAGTTTTAAGAACCGTTTGCAGATGGATGTTTTTCCTGAAGGAGATTTTGGTAAACATGCGGTTACACATTATAAGGTTATTGAAAGATTTAATTACGTTACCCTGGTTCAGTGTAAACTTGAAACAGGAAGAACCCATCAGATCAGGGCTCATTTTAAATATATCGGTCATCCGTTGTTCAATGATGCCCGTTACGGGGGTGACAGAATTGTAAAAGGAACTACCTTTACCAAATACAAACAGTTTGTAGAGAATTGTTTTAAAATCCTTCCAAGACAAGCCTTGCATGCAAAAATCCTCGGATTTACACATCCTGTTACCAGGGAATTTTTAAGTTTTGATTCCAAGATCCCGGATGATATGGAACAGTGTCTGGAAAAATGGAGAAACTATACCATTCATCAAAAGGATTAATATTGATTCTTAAACAAATAAATACATAAACACCTACAAATGAAGATTGTAATTTCACCTGCGAAATCCCTTGATTTTAAAACCCGGATACCTACAGAAAAATATACTGAGGCAAAGTTTTTAGCATATGCAGAGAAACTTAACAACGTACTGAAAAAGAAAAGTCCGAAACAACTTTCTGAATTGATGTCGGTTTCAGAAAAACTGGCCGATTTAAACTGGGAGAGAAATCAGGAATGGCATTTGCCTATTACATTGGAAAACGGGCGTCAGGCAGTTTTTGCTTTTAAAGGTACTGTTTATGAGGGGCTGGATGCTTATTCCTTACCCGAAGAAAAGATGGAGAAGTTACAACAAAAATTAAGGATTCTTTCCGGACAATACGGAATTTTAAGACCTCTTGATCTGATACAGCCTTACCGCCTTGAAATGGGAACGAAACTCAAAGTCGGGACCAAAGAAAATCTCTATCAATTCTGGGGAAATACTTTAACAGAAGCTCTGAATGAAGAGATGCAGGAAGGTGAAGAACTGATTAATCTCGCCAGTAATGAATACTTTAAAGTATTGAATAATAAATTGTTAAAAGCACAGCTTATAACTCCTGTTTTTAAAGATCTTAAAAATGGAAAACTAAAAGTGATCAGTTTCTTTGCCAAAAAAGCAAGAGGAATGATGGTGCGTTTTATCCTGGATAACCATATAGAAAGATCAGAAGATCTAAAGCTTTTTAATCGTGAGGGCTATGCTTTTGATGACAACCTGTCTTCCGGAAATGAGTTAGTATTTACGAGATAAAACAATATATTATCTTCTGAAATACACCGGATTACTGATGTTATTATTTCGATTAACCGCCAGTATGACGAAAATACTGCCTTTTTTAAGGTCTTTTTTATTAAAATCAAGGTGATGCTCACCTGTTAGGGCTACAATCTTATCGCTGTTATCAAGATCTACCTGATCTCCTTTTTGAAATTTATAGATTAAAAATTTTACCGCTTCCTTTTCAGCATTTTCAGGCATACTTTTCCATGCGAGTCGTTGTTTTCTTGAGCTGATTTTTATTATTTCAACATCGTTTACAGGTTCAGGATGGTATTTGATTCCTTTTTGTAGTCCGGGAGGCAATACAGGATTTGGATAATACTTTTCCTTCAGGATCTTATTGATATTCAAAGGATTGTTTAAAAATACTTTGGCACTAAAATATACACTGCCGGAAATTAAAGGAAGTGTTTTATTCAGATCGAGTTGTTTTTCAATTTCTGTAGGTTTCTTTTTCTTCCAGGCACGGTGCTCCTTTTTCCGGTCGAGCCGGTAGAGTCCGTGACCGATATACAGATTTGCATTATATGCGTGAAGTGTCCACCATTCTGCAACAGTTCTATAATCAGCTTTTTTATGACCGATATGCCAGTAGTCCTGAGGCAGAACGTAATCCAACCATCCCTTTTCTAACCAGTGAAGAATATCCGCATAGAGATCATCATAACTGGTTTGTCCGGCTTGAGTATCAGATCCTTCATAATCAAGACTTTTGTTGCGCCATACTCCAAAAGGGCTTACCCCGAACTGTACCCAGGGTTTGATGTTCTTTATGGTCCGGTGTAATTCGGAAATAATCTGATTTACATTCTCTCTACGCCAGTCGTTTATACGATTTGGGTAAAAATCTCCTCCGTATTTTTTAAAGCTAAGAGAATCCGGAAAGGCCTGATTTTTAATCTTATAAGGATAAAAATAATCATCAAAATGTATGGCATCAATATCGTATTGCTGAACGATATCGGCAACAACCTTGTTGATGTATTTTCTTACATCGGGGATACCCGGATTAAAATATTTATTATCACCGTAGTTGATAAACCATTCGGGTTTGTTATAGGTAAGAGGTAGAGGATTGGATTGATATTCTTTATAATCAACTATAGCACGGTACGGATTTAGCCAGGCGTGAAATTCCATTCCACGCTTATGGGTTTCTTCTATTGCAAAAGCCAGCGGGTCATAATAGGGGGCAGGTGCTTTACCGTTCTTTCCGGTAAGATATTTCGACCATTGTTCATATTTAGAATGATAAAAAGCATCCGCTGAAGGACGAATCTGAAAGATTACAGCATTGAGATTTAAATCTTTAAACTTGTCGAGAAGCAGGATCAATTCTTTTTTTTGCTCTTCTGTACTCAGATTATCTTTGCTCGGCCAGTCGATATTTTTTACTGTAGCAATCCATACTCCTCTGAATTCTCGGTTGTTATTCTGCTGGGCAGATAAAAATTGAGAATCAGTTAATAATAGAAGAAATAATAAATATATCTTTTTCATACATTGATTATAAGGAAATTCAAAAGTACAGGCTAAATTTTCAAAACACAAATATCAATCCATATATCTGAAAAATTATGGATTTAGCTTGATCTTGGTCTCTTCAAGGCTTTTTTTAGATCCGACCAATGTAATTACATCACCAATGCGTAAACGTGTATACCCATGGGTAATAAGCATTTGTCCTCTTCGTTTGATTGATAGGATGATCAGATCCGTAGGCAGGCGGAGTTCCCGGATGCGTAGGCCGTGATAATCTTTATTTTTGATCTCAATATCCATAGTATCCTGATTGTCATCCATACCCAAAAGTAGTGAAGTGGCATTTGGAGATCGTACAAAATGGTCGAGCAGACTCACAATGGCCGTGGAGGGTTCAATGATCAAGGCACCGAGTTTATAGAACTTTTCAAAATTTTCATGCTGATTTAATCTAACAATAATGTCTTTTGTGCCAAAATTCTCATAGATCTTTTCGGCAAGGATATAGTTCTTTTCATCGGTAAGCATAAGTACAACAGCCTCAACTTTATCGAGATTGAGTTTTTTGAGATTTGCTACTGTGGGATTAAAATTATTGATAATCTCACATTTATGTTCCCCTTCAAGGTCATAATCTTCCATAGAAATGATACGCGCTGACCAGTTTTGTTTTTCCAGCTGCTTGGCCAGTGCAATCGACTGACTTTCGAGTCCGAAAATAACCGCATCCCTGGTGCTTTCCTTAAGATCGGATTTTGCTTTCAGGTGACTTTCCTTTACGTAATTCAATACCCATTTAAAAAGTGGGGGACCCAGCAATTGATTGATCACTATAATGGCAATGACAATGGTTTCAAAGTGATGTCCCCATCCGGGAAATTCTGTTGAAACAATGGTTGCTAAACCCAGTGCCACACCAGCTTGCGTTAAATAGGGCATCCAGGCAATAAAAGTATATTTTTTCGGATCCTTTGCGGATACTACTCCGAAGATTCCTCCCAGGATCATTGTGATCAATCTTAAAAGGAAAAGACCAACAGCAATTCCAAAAACACTGATCAGGGTATGAAAAGAAAGGGAGGCACCGGTAAGTGTAAAGAAAACGATATAAATAACAGGGCTGATATATTCGAGTACTTCTTTAAATTCTATCCTGTGTTTGCTGTAATTGGTCAGTACAAAACTTCCTACAATGGCAATTAAAAGGGGTTCCAGAATGATCTCATGCCCTAACAGTTCTTTGCTAAAGCCCACAATAAAATTAGAAAAGAAGTAAACAAAATAACCTATAAAGATCACTATGATCCCTTTCATATTTTTATCGAGCTTGAATTGAAAAGGAAATTCAAGCACTTTTCCGGTAACATATCCAATACCAAAAGAGGCAATGAGTTCAAAGAAAAGTATTCCGAAGAAAAGTAAATTGATCTCTTCACCACTGATAAGCATCTTTGCAATTGAAAAGTTAATAGCAAAAAGAATCACTACCAGAACATCTTCTACAACGGTTACTCCAATAGCGGTTTTAGTAAAAGGGCCGTTTGCTCTCATTTCATTAATCACAGCAATGGCTGAAGAAGGGGAGCGAGCCACAAAGATAGTTCCGAAGAGTATTGCTACTGAGATCTTTACGGCCTCTTCCATTTCAGCCATAAAAGGAATCTGGTCTGCTATAAAATAAATAACAAAACTGGTAAGAAAGAAAGTGATCACCAGTTGCCAGATGGTCATCCATTTGATGCTGTTGATCCGGCTTCTCATATCATCGAGATATAATTCTGCTCCGGCAGAAAAAGCAATGATAGACAGGGCAATTTCATTCAGAAATTCCAGGTTGTCGATCGCTCTTTTAGGAATAAAATTTAAAAAAGAGGAACCTGCTAAAATACCGGTAATGATAAATCCGGTAATCAGCGGAAACTTTATCCTTTGAAAAACTTTAGCGATCTGATTGGAAGCAATGGCTACAATCATAAAACCGATCAATATGATAAAAAGAGTCTTTAGATCCAAATTTTTAAGGGTTTAAAATTTTCCTAAAGATAGTAAAAGAAAGGTAATAGAAAAATTTAAAGATCCAGTTTAAAAGTATCTTTTAGTTTCTTCAGATTAGGATTTTTACTTTTAAGGAGATCGTATTTTTCGAGGGTGGTATAAGCCACTTTTGCGGCCTGTTCTTCATTTACAGTTACCTTAAAATCAATGCTGTAATTGTTGAGTTTTTCACGAAGATATTTTAAAGTCTTTGGCTTGATCCTGTTAAGTTCATCAGCCATTAGTTTATTGGAATAAGTAACGTGGATCAGGTTGTCTTTGATTTTGGGCTTATCGGCATTGAGTATGGAAGCATAGATTTTTTTTCCATCCTGAAGTAAAATATTGATAAAATCATTCCATACATTCAAAAAGGCTTCTTCAGTAAACGGATCTGAGGGAAGATTTTTTTTATCCTCATGGATCCGTGTACGCGCCAGGAGTGCAGCTTCTTCTTCCTTTTTTCTGTTTAAACTATTGATACTCAGGGCTGAATTTCGCTTTCTGCCTTTTTCGGGTTTTCTTAGAATAGGAGGTTCGGGTTTTATTGCCTCACTTGTAACAGTTTGTTTTTTTTGTACTAATTCCTTTGGAGGAATTGCAGTGGTTTTCTCGTGTTCTTCAGAAGAAGAAACCTTTAGCTTCCGGTCATATCTTTCTTCTACAACCCTGCTTGCAAAGTGAGAAGCGGGTATTATAAAGTATTTAGGCTTTTTTTTTTCTCCATCGAAATCGATAGAGGCAATCTGCATCAGCGTAAGCTCTACAAGCAGCCGTTGATTTTTACTGGTTTTGTATTTCAGATCGCATTCATTTGCCAGATCCAGGGCCTGCAATAAAAACCGAAGACTCGTTTTTACGGCCTGATTGAGATATAATTTTTTTGTATTATCGCCAACTTCAAGCAATGAAACCGTCTCTTTGTCCTTGGCTACCATCAGATCTCTGAAATGTGAAGCCAGCCCGGAAATAAAATGATGTCCATCAAAACCCTTGTCGAGAATTTCATTAAAAACAAGCAGAACTTCGGGGATCTTATGCTCTGTAAGCAAATCGGTTACCTTAAAATAATAATCGTAATCGAGTACATTTAAATTTTCGGTAACGGCCTGCCGCGTAAGATTTTTCCCTGCAAAACTTACCACGCGATCAAAAGTGGAAAGGGCATCACGCAAAGCTCCGTCAGCTTTTTGTGCGATGATATGCAGAGCATCATCATCGGCTTCAATTCCTTCTTCTTTTGCTATTTTATGAAGATATTTTTTAATATCTGAAACTCCGATCCTTTTAAAATCGAAGATCTGACATCTGGATAGGATCGTTGGAATGATCTTGTGTTTTTCGGTTGTAGCCAAAATAAAAATGGCATGTGCCGGAGGCTCTTCAAGTGTTTTTAAAAATGCATTGAAGGCTGATTGAGACAACATATGCACCTCATCGATGATATACACCTTGTATTTACCTGTTTGAGGAGGAATCCTTACCTGTTCTGTAAGGCTTCTTATATCGTCAACAGAATTGTTGGAAGCGGCATCAAGTTCAAAAATATTAAAGGCAAAATCTTCATCTTCTGAGATGTTCTCGCTGCTTTCCTGATTAATTCTTTTGGCAAGAATACGTGCGCAAGTGGTTTTTCCAACGCCTCTCGGACCGGTAAAAAGCAGGGCCTGAGCCAAATGATTACTCTTTATAGCATTTTCAAGCGTATTGGTAATGGCCTGCTGGCCCACCACATCATCAAACTTCTGAGGACGGTATTTTCTTGCAGATACTATAAAAGGTTCCATTCAGCTTTTTTTTAGGCTTGACAAAAATAATAAATTATTACAGTTCGTATATCTTATTGTAAAGATGTTTGTATTTTTTTAGTATTGTTTCTCTTTTGGGTTTAAAAGTAGGGGTTAGCAGTTCATTGTCTACACTCCAGATCTCCGGGGTAAGCTCAATCTTTTTAATGGTTTCCCATTTTCCGAATTTTTTATTTCCTGTCTTAATTTCCTGCATGATCCTTTCCTTAACTTTCGGATTAGAAATAATGTCTTTCAAACTGTCTCCCAGTTTAATTTCATGACGGTTTGCCCATTCAATTACAAAATCAAAATTGGGCTGGATAATGGCTGCCGGCATTTTTTGTCCTTCACCAATTACCAGGATCTGCTCAATAAACCTGGATTGTTTCATTTCATTTTCAAGAGCAGCAGGAGCGATGTATTTTCCTCCGGAGGTTTTAAAGATCTCTTTTTTTCTTCCGGTAATTTTCAGGAAACCATCTTTGTCGATCTCTCCTTTGTCTCCTGTATGGAAATATTCTCCGGTCATCACCTGGGCCGTTCTTTCAGGATCCTTATAATATCCTTGCATTACATTCGGGCCTTTGATCAGTATTTCTCCGTCTTCAGCAATTTTCACCTCTACATGATCTATGGGTTTTCCTACCGTACCGATCTTAAACATATGATCTTTATACATATTTACAGATACCACGGGAGAGGTCTCTGTAAGTCCGTAGCCTTCCATTACCTGCATTTGTGCTGCGGCAAAGATTCGGGCCAGTCGTGGTTGTAACGGAGCACTTCCCGAAACCATCGTTGAAAGATTTCCGCCAAGGGCTTCTCTCCATTTGCTGAATATAAGTTTGTTGGCAAGGGCCAGCTGTTTTTCATACCACCATCCATTTGCTTCATAAGGTTCGTATTTTAAACCGAGTTCAACAGCCCAAAAGAAGAGTCGTTTTTTAATTCCGGTCAATTCTGAACCTTTGGTAATGATGCTGTCGTAAATTTTCTCGAGCAATCTCGGAACGACACTCATAAGATTCGGTTTTACATCCTTTATGTTATCCGATATTTTTTCGATACTTTCTGCAAAATAAATCGTTAATCCATTTTGGATGTATAAATAGTGAAGCATTCTTTCAAAAATATGGCATACCGGTAAAAAACTTAGTACCTTGGTTCTTCCTTCGGTAATAGGCAGTCTGGGTTTACTGTCAACTACATTGGAAACAATATTGCTGTGCGATAACATTACCCCTTTTGGCACACCGGTTGTTCCGGAAGTATAAATAATAGTGGCAAGGTCGTTGGATTTAACTTTATCCATCAGTTTTTCCACCTTATCCTGATTGCTGTCGTCTTTTCCCAGTTCAATTACTTCTTTCCAGTTCTTGCAGCCTTTTATATCTTCAAAAGAATAGATCTCTTTAAGCGAAGGCACCTCATCTTTAATAGAATTGGCTTTTTCAAAAAGGACTTCATCGGAAAGGAAACAGTACTTAACTTCTGCATGATTAAAAATATATTTATAATCATCCTTGCTAATCGTTGGATAAATAGGCACATTGATGGCCCCTAACTGTAAAACTCCTATATCCAATAAGTTCCATTCTGTACGGTTTGTAGAAGAAATTACGGCAATTTTATCGCCTGGTTTTATACCTAATTTCAACA
Source organism: Flavobacteriia bacterium (assembly GCA_003973375.1). Classification (GTDB taxonomy): domain Bacteria; phylum Bacteroidota; class Bacteroidia; order Flavobacteriales; family Flavobacteriaceae; genus Namhaeicola. The sequence goes on along the minus strand of QNYL01000036.1, from coordinate 7,231 downwards.
GACCCCGGCTGATAGCATTGGCCTGATCAATAAATTCCTGGGTGGAAGTGGCTACCCATTTACCATTGTATTTGGTAACGAGAGATTTTTCCAGATTAAATTTTTCTTTTTGATAGTAAACAAAGTCAAAGAGTCTTTTTATTTCGATAGGCATATTAGGAGTTTTTATTCTGCAAAATAATTATTTTGATTGAATTAGAAAAAGTTTTTTGTTTTAAATATTTCTATTTCTTATATATTTCCAGTCGATACAATTGTATATCTTTGCACATTCTTAAAAAATAAAAAAATGAAGATATCATATTCTTGGTTAAAGCAATTCTTAGATATAGATCTTGATGTTGTTGAAGTTGGAGAGATTCTTACGGATCTCGGACTTGAGGTGGAAGGAATTGAAGATTTTGAAAGTGTTAAAGGGGGACTGAAAGGAGTTGTTGTAGGAAAAGTACTTACCTGTGAAAAACACCCTAACGCCGACAGGTTAAAAATAACAACTGTAGATCTGGGTACAGGGGAACCGGTTCAGATTGTTTGCGGAGCACCCAATGTTGCTGCCGGACAAAAAGTTCCTGTGGCTACTGTGGGTACAAAATTATATAATGATAAAGGTGAGAGTTTTACCATTAAAAAAGGAAAAATCAGAGGTGAAGTAAGTTTTGGGATGATCTGTGCTGAAGATGAACTGGGTCTTGGTGATAATCACGACGGAATTATGGTGCTGGATGAGGAGGTTGAAACAGGAATTGAAGCTGCTGAGATCTTTGAGGTTGAAACCGATAAGGTTTTTGAGATCGGACTTACGCCGAACCGTGCTGATGCTATGAGTCATCTAGGGGTAGCCAGAGATCTCCGTGCCGGTTTACTGCAGATAAAAGATATCAATAAAGAACTGATCACTCCTTCGGTAAGCGATTTTGATGTAGATGAGCGTACTTTTAAGATCAATGTAGAAGTGGAGGACCATAATCTGGTACCGAGATATGCAGGAATTACTTTAACAGATTTGACCATAGAAGAATCACCGGCATGGCTTAAAAACAGATTACTGGCTATAGGCTTAAAGCCGATCAATAATGTGGTGGATATCACCAATTATATTTTACACAGTCTTGGACAGCCCTTGCACGCTTTTGATGCTGCCAAGATCAAAGGAAATAAGATCGTTGTTAAAACCTTACCCGAAGGCACTAAATTTACTACGCTTGATGGTGTGGAAAGAAAATTGCACAAAGATGATATCATGATCTGTGATGGTGAAAGCAATCCGTTGTGTATTGGTGGTGTTTTTGGAGGAGAAACTTCGGGCGTTTCAGATACTACAACCAGTATTTTCCTTGAAAGTGCATATTTTAATCCGGTTTCTGTACGTAAAACAGCAAAACGTCATGCATTGAATACGGATGCTTCTTTCAGGTTTGAAAGAGGAATTAATCCGGATACTGTTGTTTATGCTTTAAAAAGAGCTGCTATTCTGATTAAAGATATCGCAGGAGGAAAGATCGTTTCAGATGTAATTGACATCTATCCTCATAAAATAGAAGATTTTCAGGTGCATTTATCCTATGAAAAAGCTTTCCGTCTGATTGGTGAAGAGATTCCAACAGATGTTATTAAAAATATTCTGGCCTCACTGGATATCAAGATCAATAACCAGACAGAATCAGGTTTAGGACTTACAATTCCGTCTTATCGTGTTGATGTTACCCGGGAAGCCGATATTGTGGAAGAGATCCTGAGAGTTTATGGATACAACAATATAAAAATCTCTGATAAACTGAATACTTCACTGTCTTTTTCAGGAAAGAACAATGAAAAACTTGAGAATATCATTTCGCAGATCCTGATCGCACAGGGTTTTTATGAAACCATGGCCAATTCGTTGACCACACCTGAATATGTTTCTTTATCGGAAAATCTGAAAGAAGAGCACAATGTGAAAATGCTGAATGCCCTGAGTTCTGATCTTGAGGTAATGCGCCAGTCGTTGTTATTTAGCGGACTTGAAGCGGTAGCCTACAACATCAATAGAAAGAACAAGAATATCAAATTTTTCGAATTTGGTAAAACCTATCACAAGTTTCAAAGCGGATACACCGAGCGGAAGCATTTGAGTTTGGTTGTAAGCGGTAAAAGATGGAATGAATCATGGAATATTCAAAATAAAATGTCTGATTTCTTTTACCTGAAAGGAATTGTGGTTGCTGTTCTTTCACGACTGGGATTTGAAAACCTGAAGGTCTCTGCCACAAAGAACGATATCTTCTCGGAAGGAATTACAATGAGTGATAAAAAGATCCGGTTGGTTGAAATGGGTGTGGTAAAGAACAGTATCCTAAAGAAATTCGGTATCAAACAGGAGGTTCTGTATGCCGATTTCAATTGGGATAATGTACTGGAACATGCAGGAAATAAAGAAATAAGTATCTCTTTATTGTCTAAATATCCCGAAGTAAAACGGGATCTGGCCTTGTTGCTCGACGAGGATGTGAAGTTTTCTGATCTGTATCAGGCAGCTTTCCAGAGTGAAAAGAAATTTTTAAAGAATATTGATCTTTTTGATGTTTATACCGGAGATAAATTGCCAAAAGGCAAAAAATCCTACGCATTGAGTTTTACTCTTCAGGATGAAAGTAAAACCCTTAACGATAAACAGATCGATAAGATCATGAATAAACTTCAGCAGACCTTTATTAAACAATTTGGTGCTGAACTCAGATAGAAACAATCTGAAAGGATTTATTAACCCTCTATATTTTTAAGTAAATTCAGAGGGTTTTTTAATTTGTTTTTTTAAAACATAAATCTCAAATTAATATATCTTTGCAAAAATTTCAAAAATGTACAAATCTGTAGTTCGTAAAGCCCTTTTTAAACTTGATCCTGAGGTTGCTCATAATTTTACTTTTTCAATGATTAAAACTGTGTTTAAAACACCTATAAGATCAGTGATCAGGAATAAATTTAAACTTGAGGATAAAAGTCTGGAAAGAGAGCTTTTCGGATTGAAATTTAAAAATCCTGTAGGTCTTGCTGCCGGGCTTGATAAAAATGCTGAGGTTTTTGATGAGTTTGCCGATCTTGGTTTTGGTTTTGTTGAAATTGGTACCGTTACCCCAAAACCACAACCCGGAAATCCTAAAAAACGAATGTTCAGGCTTGTGGAAGATGAAGCCCTGATCAACAGAATGGGATTTAATAATGAAGGGGTAAAAAGGGTTGCAGAAAGACTAAAGCATAAAAGAACTGATGTGATCATCGGAGGAAATATCGGGAAGAATAAAGTAACTCCTAATGAAAATGCTGTTGATGATTATGTGATCTGTTTTTATGAACTTTTTGATGTGGTTGATTATTTTGTAGTTAATGTGAGCTCTCCCAATACTCCAAATCTTAGGGCTTTGCAGGATAAGGAGCCTTTAACCAAACTGTTAAACACTCTTCAGGAAGAAAATAAAAAGAAGGATAAACCCAAACCGATTCTTCTAAAAATTGCCCCGGATCTTACCGATGAACAGCTTTTGGATATTATTGATATCGTAAAAGAGACCGGAATTGCCGGTGTGATTGCCACCAATACCACTATTTCAAGAGAAGGACTTAATTCAGTGAATAAAAAAGAAACCGGAGGGATGAGCGGAAAACCCTTGGCGGAAAGATCTACTGAAGTGATCAGATTCTTATCTGAAAATTCAGGTAAAGCCTTCCCGATCATTGGAGTAGGAGGTATACATTCTGCCAAAGATGCAATAGAAAAAATGGAAGCAGGAGCCGATCTGATTCAGCTTTTTACAGGTTTTATTTACGAAGGTCCGGAGCTGGTAAAACAAATAAAAGAGGCCATTGTAAAATAATTCTCTAAATGATTTTATTTCTTAAGATTGGAGTTGTAAACCTAAGAAATTCTGCTTTAAGATGTGAATATTTCATATCTTGAAGGGTATATATCTTTAAAAAGAACTAGAATTCAGTATATTTGTAAAAATAGTTACTGATCCATCTAAAGACTTTTAAGATTAATTGTTATGAAGTATCCCCTCAACTTATTAACAATATTATTGTTTTTATTCCTTTCATTGGGATTCAGAAATGATTTTTATCGATTCGGAATAAAGTCAAACCCTGTTTTCTCGGATACCTCTCTTGTCGATTCATTTTATACTTTAAATCACAATAAATATATCTGGATCAATAAAGAGCAAAAACTCAATGAGAAAGGAGATTCTTTTCTGGAATTTATTAAAAATGCAAGGTATTACGGACTCGAACCGGAGTATTACTATTATAAAAAATTAAAGAGTATCTCAGAACAACTTAGCGAAATCAACGATAAACAAAAGAGAAGGAATATCGCTGAAAAGTTAGAGAAAAAGTTGAGCCTCAATTATTTTCAGATGGGAAAGGATCTGAATTACGGAAGAGTTGACAGTGTGAAAATATTTACAAGACTGGAACGTAAAAAATTTAGTATTGATCTGCTGAAATATTTTCAGGATGCAGTTAAAAATGACAGTCTGCTGAAATATCTCACCGACCTTCAGCCCAAACAGACTGAATATAGAAATCTCCAAAAAGCATTGGTTAAATATCTGGATAAGACAGTTTTATCTGAAGAGAAAATAAAGGTTGATCCGTATCGTTCTGATTCAGTTCGTTCGTATGACCAGGCCAGAAAAGCCTTGTTTTTACATCAGTATATTTCTGATGAAAAAATATCTGATACTTTATTTCTGGAAGCTTTAAGGAAATTTCAATACGACCATGGTTTAAGCTCTGATGGGATCATAGGTAAATATACTGCACGGGCCCTTTCCAAAAGCACTCTTGATTATTACCGGGATGTCGCGATGAGTATGGAGCGATGGCGATGGAAGATTCCCCGGGAAAAAGATTTTCTGTATGTAAATATTCCTTCGTATCAGTTGAAATTTTATATAAATAACAAATTGCATAATGTATACAGAGTTGTAGTGGGAAAAAGGAGCAAAAAGACTCCGGAAGTTTACAGTAAATTAAATTATCTGGTAGCTTATCCTTACTGGCATGTGCCCAGGAGTATTTCAGTAAATGAGATCCTTGTAAAAGCTAAAAAAGATCCTGAATACATGACCCGAAATCATTATGAGGTATTTACCAAAAGCTTACAGCCTGTCAATCTGAAAAATGTTAAATGGGATACATTAAACCGTGAGAATTTCAACTATTATATTCGCCAGAAAGGAGGCTATTCTAATGCGCTTGGGCTTGTAAAATTTATTTTTAAGAATAAATATTCAATCTATTTACACGATACCCCCACTAAATATCATTTTAAAAGAGATATCAGAGCATACAGTCATGGCTGTATCCGGGTTCAGAATGCTATTGATCTGGCCGACAGGGTATTGAAGTATGACGAGAATGAATACAATAAAGACAGTATCGAAGTATATGTGAAGAGAAAGATTGAAAAGAAGATTGAGTTGAACAAACATCTGCCGGTTTATATACAGTATATCACCTGTGATACTGATGCTGATGGCAATTTGATCTTTTGGTATGATATTTATAACAGAGATAAAAAGCTAAAAGAAACGTTGTTTAGCTCCTCTAAATAAGTATCTCTCCAAGATTATTGAAAAAAATGCTTTGAATATAAGCAGTATCTACTAATTTTTTCAGGATTACCGAAACCGGATTAGATTAGATGTCTTATACATTGTTGCTTATCTGAGAAAGAAAGGAAGAAATTGTTTTTTCAAAAGAAGCTGATTCCTTTGAAAAAACAATCTCTTTGTATAAGGACTTGTTGTTTTTTTAAATACTAAACGGCAATAAGACTAATCCAATAGAAAAAAATACTGTTACCAAGATATATTTTCGCATAAAAAGAATCTGTGATTTATCTATATTACATCCTATTATCAATATGAACAACAAACTTTTATCAGATTTAGTAAAGTTTTATAATGTTATCTGATTGGAGATTTCTTACCACTTCGTTATAATTATTGATGTTGAAGGTTTTGGCAAAATCAGCAGGGATAATAGCAATTCTAAACACAATATTATTTGTAAATTGTGTGTCCAGAGTATCCAAATTTACTGTTCCATCCAAAAAGAAAACAATATCAGTATAAGTGTGGTTATAACCGTAAAGTAAAGAACCATCATTAAAAAATAAGGACTGTGGCAGCGGCTCCCAAATATCTACGCCGTTGTCAACTCCTGTAAGAATATAAGCCATAACAATATCAGTATCAAAAACTTTAATATTGTTTGGAAATTCTACTAATACTTCATAATTGTTCTGATTTGAGAAACTAACTTTGGCTTCAAAGATTTGAGCGAGTAAACCATCCTGACCTTGAGGACCTGGTGGACCTGGAGGGCCAGTTGTACAACTGTTGAAAAATAATAAAAGGGTCGGAATAAGTAGTATCAATTTTTTCATGAATAATGTTATTTAAGTGATTTTGTAAAACTACACCAATAATAGTGCCTAATTTAATTTCTTTGCTTTTTTTTTCTTTTTTGCTCTACTTTTCCTTCTGCCTTAAGTTGTTTTTGCCGGTCTTTTAGATTCTTTGCTTCTTCACTTATTCCCATAGGATATACATTTATAAAAACAAACTACTGTTCTTATTACCTGATCCGTTTTTATCAATATTCAAAAAACCGTAATAATATTTATCTATCCCCTGAAAATCTTTAAAGTATTGATTTTAATAGTGTTTTAAGGTGATCTAAAGTTGAAAAAATGTTTTAAAAGTTGTATTTTGGTTACTAATCAGTATGCAGTTTAGCAATAATAGAAAGGCTTTGCATCACCTTCAATCCATTTTTTATGGTAGTATCAATTACAGAACGTATTTTGGCAAAATTTTCTGCTGCTTTTTAACCTTAAACTAACCCGATATTTTTTGTTTGACTTTAGTCTATAGAATTCCTTGGGGTAGTTCATAAAACAAGATAATAATAATGGTGAAACGAAAACTATTTTCATTTACGATTCAGAAATTAAATGAGATTTAAATGGGTAACCCTAAAATTTTGAGAACGAAAACCAATCTGCTAAAGCGATATATTTTTTGTTTATCAAATTCTCATATAACAAATTTTAAAATCAAAAAACCAATGCTTTGCATTGGTTTTCGTTCATTTGTGATCGCGACAGGATTCGAACCTGTGACCGTCTGCTTAGAAGGCAGATGCTCTATCCAGCTGAGCTACGCGACCCTTCTTATTTAGATGT
>QNYL01000018.1 GCA_003973375.1 Flavobacteriia bacterium | reverse complement strand
CTTGTCACCCTCCATCCAATACCGCAGATCGATTTTGTCCTGACCCCTGTACTTCGTACGGCTCACCCGCATTTCAACGCCACCGGCACGCGTCCACTTCGCTATCGTCTTTGTCGTCTCCATCTGTCCACCAACATATTCGGGTTCGTTCGCTTAAAGAGGCCGCCGAGGTCGGTTCACCCCTCCACGAACATTTCCACTTGCTTTATGTAGTGCAGAACAGCTGTGTGTATTTGCCTGACGAAGGGGTCTGCCCCGAATATATGTGCATACTTTATATAATGCAGAATAACTGTCTCTGTGTTGCACGAAAGAGGGGTCGACACCCTATATTTGCACAGGCTTTGCATAATGCAGAATAACTGTCTCTGTGTTGCTCGAAAGAAGGGTCTACACCCTTTATTTGCACAGGCTTTGAATAATGCAGTATAGCTGTCTCTATGTTGCTCGAAAAATACTACTACTAATAATAGATAACAGATACCTTTTGTATAGGTCTATTCTCTGGTCTACACAAACCAAAAAGGGGTCTATCCGCTATTTTTGCGCAGGCTTTGCATAATGCTGAATAGCTGTCTCTATTTTATTCCAAAGAGGGGTCTACCTTTCAATTTTCACAGGCTATGTGATCCTGAGTTTAATCTGGTTCTTTACAGGACTTAAAGTTTATCGTAAAACACAAACTGAATACAATCGATTATATAAAGAACTCCAGTCCATATGAAACTTACCAAAGAACATATCGATCAACTTTATAAATTTACCAGAGCACATTATGTAGAATGGTACGATCTGCAAACAGAACTGGTGGATCATCTGGCCAATGATATCGAGGCGATCTGGGAGAAAGAACCCAATCTGAGTTTTGACCAGGCAAAGAACAAAGCTTTTAAAAAGTTTGGCATTTTCGGGTTTATGGATGTGATTGCAGATAAATCAAAAGCAGTAAACAAACACTACTGGAAAGTATTATGGCAGATCTTTAAAGATTATTTTAAGCTTCCGAAGATCATCATTACCCTGACCATCTCTTTAATTGTTTTTTCAATATTAAAACTTACCGGGCATGAGATTTCAATACTGATCATTGCCTTCTGGATCATTTTTATTTTTCCTGTAGTATTTGGGCTTAGGTACAGTTCAAAACTTAAAAAAAGATTTAAAAGAACCGGCAAGAAATGGATGATTGATGAAGTGATCAAACAATCGGGTCTGCTCTTTATTATTTCAATTCAAATCCCGATTCAGCTACTCAAATACATCGATCTTGACGGCACTTCCTCCCTGAATTCAACAGAACTTTTTCTTTCCTCGTTCTTTCTTACTGTATTTAGCATTTTTGTCTATATACTTATCACTTTGGTTCCTCCAAAGCTCGAAGAAGAAATGTGTAATCTCTATCCTGAATACAAAGTTTACCTGAAAGCCTGAAAGTATTTTAATTTATTTGTACTTTTACATCCCCTATACAATAATCAAGTAATAAAAAAGTTTAAAAAACTCAACAGGCAGCATTTTGAAGAGTAGAATCCAGAAATATATATTTTTTATAAGCATCTTCTTTAGCATCTTTAGTTGTTCAACTAAAAAAGATTCTATCATAAATCGCGGATTTCATGAAATGAATGCCAAGTTCAATGTGCTTTTTAACGGGAACGAAGCCTTTAACGAAGGTAAAAAACTGCTCGATGAAACTTATGAGGACAATTACTGGAAACGCCTTCCCATTGAACCGCTTAAGATAGAAGATAAAATCCCGATGCCAGGACAGACGCAGACCAGGAATCCGGTAACACAAAATTTTGAAAAAGCAGAAGAAAAAGCGGTAAAAGCCGTTCAGAAACACTCGATGATTATCGATGATCTGGAACGCAATAACCAGATCGATGATGCCTACTATCTTTTAGGAAGATCGAGATATTATATGCAACGCTTTGTACCAGCTCTCGAAGCCTTTTCCTATGCCATTGAAAAATATCCTAATGCCGATCTGTATTATGACCTGAAGATTTGGCGGGCCAAATCGAATATTCGGATACAAAACGAGCGACTCGCCATAGAAACACTCCAGAATATCATAAAAAAGGTTGAGTTACCTGAAGAGACCCTGGAAAAAGCACATACAGCCCTGGCTATGGCCTATACGCAATTAGACAGCACGCAACTTGTGATTGATCAGTTAAAACAGGCTACCTATTATTTTAAAGATCCAATACAGAGCTCAAGAAATATGTTTATTCTTGGTCAGATCTACCGGGAAGAGAATAAGATCGATTCTTCTAATATGGCCTTTGAATCCCTGCTATATCTTAAAAAAGTACCTCATAAATACCGGGTTCATGCGCAAATAGAACGCGCTAAGAATTACACCGATAAAGACAGTACCGAGGCTATAATCTTTGCCTTAAAAGATCTTGCCAAAGACCATGAGAACAAACCTTATTATGACGAACTTTACTATCAGGCCGGACTGATTGCCCTGCAACAGGGAAACACGGATAAAGCCGTTGAATTTTTTAAAGAATCGATTAAAACCAATACCAAAAAACCCTATCAGAAAAGTTTATCCTATGAACAAATGGGAAATCTTTATTTTAATGGGGGTAATTACATCACTGCCGGAGCTTATTACGATAGTGTTTTACAAATAACCAACATTGACCACAATACCAAAAGGATCAGGCATATCATAGCGAAAAACAAGAGTCTGGAAGAAGTGATCTACTACGAAAATATTCTAAAGACCAACGACAGCATCCTTAGGCTTGCCGCGATGGGACCTTATGAACAAAAACAATATTTTGAAGGCTATATTGCCCATTTAAAGGAAGTTGATGAACAAAAAAAGATTATAGAAGAGCAACAGCAGCTGTCGGCAGGAAATACAGATGTTAATGTGGTTGGTTCCAAACAGAATGCAAACGGAGGAAAGTTCTATTTTTACAATGTTCAGGTTGCAAGTTTTGGAATGCAGGAATTCAAAAGAAAATTCGGTAACCGCCCTTTACAGGATAACTGGATCTTTTCCGGGCAACAGTTAGGCAATAACAGCGGTCCTCCTGAAAAAGAGATAAGTGCAGTTGATGACTCTCAACGTTATAATGTCGATTTTTATCTCAGCAGCATCCCAAAGGAGCAATCACAACTCGACAGTATAGCAAAATTACGCAACAATGCTTATTATAATCTTGGGTTGATTTATAAAGAACAGTTTAAAGATTTTGAGATCGCCGCACAGAATTTTGAAAAATATCTCAATGCCGATCCCAACCCCAATCTGATCCTGCCTGTTAAATACCATTTGTTCAGATGTTACGAAAATTTTAATACCGAATTAAGCAATAAATACAAGGAAGAAATCGTTAATAATTATCCTGACAGCAGGTATGCTCAGATCATAAAGAATCCCGGGTTTATTGCAAAAAACAGTTTTCAGGAAGACTCCCCTGAATATATTTATAAAAATGCATTTGTTTGCTATAAAGAAGGTGATTACGATTATGCGCTTTACAGCTTAAATGAAATTAAACATCATGAAGGAACCGATATTGAACCTAAGATCGAACTGTTAAAAGCATTTATCGCAGTTAAAAAAGGAAATGCCGAAGCGGGTAACAAGATGTTGAATGACATCATTATCAACTTCCCAAATACCGAAGAAAGTAAACTTGCTGAGAAAGCAATTAAAAAACTAAAGAAATTAACCACAAAAAAAGAATAAAGAGATGTTTAACGAAAAAAAAGGGACAACACAACCATTATCAGAAATCAATATTATAGGAAAGAATACCGTATTAACCGGTGATATTTCATCAGATGGTGATTTTAGAATTGACGGAAAAATTGAGGGGAATATCAAATCAAAAGGCAAGGTGATCATTGGAAAAGATGGTTTTGTTAAAGGTACCATAGAATGTATAAATGCTGATATTGAGGGCGCTTTTTCCGGAAAACTTATTGTTGACCAATTATTATCACTAAAAGAAACCGCCAATATTACAGGTGATGTAGTACTTGAAAAATTATCCGTTGAACCGGGAGCTGAGTTCAATGCTACCTGCAGTATGAAAGGAGCCGTAAAAAATATCAATAAGGATGGAGCAAAAGCCAAAAAAACAGCTTAACAAATACATTCGTTTAACAGGTATTGGTTTTCAAATGGGTGTCACCATTTTTCTGGCAGCCTATTTCGGCAAATGGCTTGACCATAGATATCCTAATGAAAATAATATTTACACAATAATTCTAACGCTTCTCGGTGTAATTATTTCGTTTTACAATCTACTGACTCAGGTTAAGAACATCAATAAATAATAGCCTTTATTTCATAATTCTATATAGTTTTGCAACGGTCTTAAATAATTTTCTGAATGAAACCTGTTGGTCGTTTTATCTTTTATCTTTTTATCTCCTTAATTGTTGTATTTTTATTACATATAGCCGTTCTGTATTTTATTAAATTACCCCTTTTTGATAACCAAATAGTAAAAGCGTATCTTGTTAATTACATACTGGCCATCCTGATCTATACCCTTCTCTTTTTTTCAAGGAATAAATACCCTAATTATCTGGGGTTCTTCTTTATGGCAGGGAGTTTTATAAAGTTTCTGGTCTTTTTTATCGTTTTTTATCCCAATTATCATTTCGATGGTAAAATTCAAATTATTGAATTTGCTGCTTTTTTTGTTCCTTATGCTATTTGCCTGATATTTGAAACATTAGGTATTATCAAAATCATAAAAAAATAAAAATTTCCGGTTTTATATCTAAATAAAAATATTACATTTGCAGCTATAATATAAGCGAATAAAATTGTAGCATATGCAAAGTAAGTTTTTAATAAAATTCCTTACAATTTTTATATTTCTTTTTACTGTAAGTTCTTTTGCTCAGCATGAAAAAGTTGAAGGTGAAGGCGAGAAAGCCGAAGCAAAAGCCGGTATAAAGGAAGCTGTTTACCATCATATTCAGGATTCTCATGAATTTATTTTCTTTCACAACAGTGAAACCGGTAAATATTACGGGTTCTCATTACCTGTGATTTTATGGGATAACGGTCTTCATATATTCTCAGCATCTAAATTTCATCATGGTGAAAAAATTGTAGAAAGTAACGGAAATTATTATAAACTGTATCACAATAAGATTTACAAAACCAATGCTTCGGGAGATCTAAAATTAAATGAGCACGGGCATCCTGAGAACGAAAAACCTCTGGATTTTTCTATTACTAAGAATGTTTTTATGATCATCGTTATTGGCATTCTTATGCTCTTACTCTTTGGTGGCTTGGCAAAATCATTTGAAAAAGGTTATATTGCCACCGGTGTGGGAAGATTTTTCGAGCCCATTATACTGTTTATCAGAGATGAAATAGCCATACCCAATATTGGAGAAAAACATTATAAAAAATATATGCCCTTCCTGTTAACTGTGTTTTTCTTTATATGGTTTTCAAACTTATTTGGTTTAACACCCCTGTCGGTAAATATTACAGGAAATATAACCATAACGCTGGCTTTAGCGCTTATAACTTTTATCATAACACAGTTTTCCGGAAATAAAAATTACTGGAAACATATTTTCTGGATGCCCGGTGTACCCTGGCCTATGAAGATCGTTTTGGCTCCAATTGAACTGATTGGGGTATTTATCAAGCCTTTTGCCCTGATGATTCGTTTGTATGCAAATATTATGGCAGGGCACGTGGTTCTGATGAGTATTATCGGATTGATTTTTATTTTTAAGAACTGGGTTGGAGGAAGTTTAACATTTTTACTGGCATTTGTCCTTTCAATTCTGGAATTGCTGGTAGCATTGTTACAAGCATATATTTTTACCATGTTATCTGCTCTGTATTTCGGCTTTGCTGTTGAAGAGCATGAACATGAAGAAGCACATTAAATTTGAATGTTTAATAATTAATTATATATCTATATTATGGTAAATTCTATTCCAGCTATTCAAGAAATAGCAGAAGTAGCGAAAGAAGCAGCAAAAACTCCTATTATTCCAACAATTGTAGGTGCAGGTTTAATCGTAATTGGTGCAGGAATCGGTATCGGTAAAATTGGTGGTTCAGCAATGGACGCCATTGCACGCCAGCCTGAAGCCTTTGGTAAGATTCAAACAGCCATGCTGATCGCAGCAGCGTTGATTGAAGGTATTGCCTTTGCCGCATTATTTGTAGGCTAAAAAACCAATAATAGCTATAACGGTTGGTTATAGCTATTATTTAAATCAAAACTTAATAAATTACGATCATATATTAAAATTATGGATAAACTAATTAATGATTTTTCATTTGGACTATTTTTCTGGCAAATCCTGCTGTTTATTCTCCTTTTATGGCTTCTAACCAAATATGCCTGGAAACCCATTCTGGATGCTGTAAATTCAAGGGAAGAAGGTATTAAAGAAGCTTTGGAGCAGGCCGAGAAAGCCCGTGAAGAAATGGCTGAATTAAAAGCCAGCAACGAAAAGATCTTAAAAGAAGCCCGTGCTGAAAGAGAAGCCATGCTTAAAGAAGCCCGTATCATTAAGGATAAGCTGATCGCTGAGGCGAAAGATGAAGCCAAAATTCAGGCCAATAATATGATTGAAATGGCCAAAAACAGTATCGAACTGGAAAAACAATCTGCAATTACTGATCTTAAGAATCACGTGGCAGAACTCTCAGTAGAGATCGCTGAAAAAGTAATTAAAAAAGAATTGTCCGCAAAAGATCAGCAATTAAATCTGATCAAAAAGATGCTGGATGAGGCCACTTTAAAATAATATTAATGAAAGGAACAAGAGCTGCATTACGTTACGCAAAGGCAACCCTGGATCTGGCCAAAGAAAAAGGCATTGCAGATAAGATCAATGAAGATATGATTTTGATCGGCAAAGCTATTTCTGAAAGTAAGGACTTACAGGTTATGCTTAAAAGTCCTGTGATAAGATCATCTGTAAAAAGATCGGTTCTGACCAAAATATTTGTTAAAAAAGTAAATCCGCTTACCGAAAAAGTAATCAATTTACTCATTGAAAACGGCAGAATAGAACTTTTGGAACCCGTAGCCAAAGAGTACACAATCATTTACGATTATCTAAAAGGTATTGAAACAGCTCTGGTAACTACTGCGGTTCCTATAACCAAAGAACTGGAAAAAGAATTCTTAAAAAAAGTAACTGAACTTGTAGGTAAAGAAATTACCGTTAAAAATATTGTTGATCCCTCTATCGTTGGCGGGTATATCCTGCGCGTTGGAGATCAGCAACTCGATTCAAGTGTAACCGGACTTCTGAACTCAGTGCTGGAAGGATTTGGTGATAATCAATACATTTCAAAACTAAATTAAACGACAACAAATTATAATATGGCAACAATAAGACCGGCTGAAATTTCAGCAATTTTAAAAGAACAACTTACAGGATTTGAAGGCAAAGCCTCTTTGGATGAAGTAGGAACTGTTTTACAGGTAGGAGACGGTATTGCCCGTGTTTATGGTTTATCCAATGCACAATACGGTGAACTGCTCTCTTTTGAGGGCGGATTGGAAGGTATTGTACTAAACCTTGAAGAAGACAACGTAGGGGTTGTACTTTTAGGAGAATCAACAGCTATCAAAGAAGGTGCTGTTGTTAAAAGAACCAAAAGAATTGCCTCTATCAATGTAGGAGAAGGGATTCTCGGGCGTGTGGTAGATACGCTGGGGCAACCCATAGATGGTAAAGGTCCTATTGAAGGAGAAATTTTTGAAATGCCTTTGGAAAGAAAAGCTCCGGGTGTAATTTTCCGCGAACCGGTAACCGAACCTTTACAAACAGGTATTAAAGCGATCGATGCGATGATCCCGATTGGTAGAGGTCAACGTGAATTGATTATTGG
Source organism: Flavobacteriia bacterium (assembly GCA_003973375.1). Lineage (GTDB taxonomy): Bacteria > Bacteroidota > Bacteroidia > Flavobacteriales > Flavobacteriaceae > Namhaeicola. Next base: position 9,618 of record QNYL01000018.1, on the reverse strand, counting down.
TGACCGTCAGACCGGTAAAACAACTGTTGCCATTGACACCATTATCAATCAGAAAGAGTTTTATGATGCAGGAGAACCTGTTTACTGTATCTACGTTGCCATAGGGCAAAAAGGTTCTACCATTGCCAATATTGCCAAAACACTTGAAGAAAAAGGTGCTCTCGCCTATACAACCATTGTTGCTGCAAATGCTTCGGATGCTGCTCCTATGCAGTTCTACGCTCCTTTTTCAGGTGCAGCCATTGGAGAATATTTCAGAGACACAGGCCGTCCTGCACTGATCATTTATGATGATCTGTCAAAACAGGCCGTTGCCTACCGTGAAGTATCTTTGCTGCTTCGCCGTCCACCGGGACGTGAAGCCTACCCGGGTGATGTATTCTATCTGCACTCAAGATTACTGGAACGTGCTGCCAAGATCATCGGGGAAGACTCAATTGCTAAAAAAATGAATGATGTTCCCGATTCTTTAAAAGGGAAAGTAAAAGGTGGTGGTTCGCTTACTGCCCTTCCGATTATTGAAACCCAGGCGGGAGATGTATCTGCGTATATTCCAACTAACGTGATCTCGATCACTGACGGTCAGATCTTCCTGGAAACCGATTTATTTAACTCGGGAGTTCGTCCGGCAATTAACGTGGGTATTTCTGTATCGCGTGTAGGAGGAAACGCACAGATCAAGTCGATGAAAAAAGTTGCCGGTACTCTAAAACTTGACCAGGCTCAATTCAGGGAACTGGAAGCTTTCTCTAAATTTGGCTCCGATCTTGATGCTGCAACCTTAAACGTAATTGAAAAAGGAAGACGTAATGTTGAGATCCTGAAGCAGGCTCAAAACGATCCGTACAGAGTGGAGGATCAGATCGCTATTATCTTTGCAGGATCTAAAAACCTATTGAGGGAAGTTCCTGTTGAAAAAGTAAAAGATTTTGAAGATAATTATCTTGATTATCTGAGAAACAAACATGCAGACATCTTGAATGTACTTAAATCAGGTAAACTTACAGATGAAGCTATTGAAATTTTAACTAAAGTAGCCCAGGATACTGCTGCAAACTATAAAGCTTAATTCAGATAATACTGAATTTTTAAATTGACCTGTAATTTCCTTTAGAGGAAAGAAAATTTAACAAAAAAGAACAAATATTAAAAGCCTTCATTTTACCGAAGGGATTAGTACAGAAAATGGCAAACTTAAAAGAAATACGTAACAGAATAGCTTCCATCGGATCTACGATGCAAATTACAAGTGCCATGAAAATGGTGTCTGCAGCCAAATTAAAAAAGGCTCAAAAAGCTATTGTGGAGATGCGACCTTATTCAAATAAGTTAACCGAATTGATCCAGCGTTTGAGCTCTTCTCTCGATGTTACTGACGGAAGTGCTTTTACTGTACAAAGACATCCAAATAAGGTGCTTATCGTTGCAATAACCTCAAACAGAGGACTCTGTGGCGCTTTTAATTCGAATATTATAAAACATACTATTGAATTGATCGAAACCAAATATGCAGGCAGTGAAGTTTCTGTAATGACCATTGGTAAAAAAGGAAATGACATCCTTTCTAAAACCCAGAATATTTTCAGAAATGAAAATGATATTTTTGATAAGCTTAGCTTTGAAAATGTTAATGTAATGGCTCAGGATCTGATGGATCAGTTTACCGACGGGCATTTTGACAGAATTATCCTTGTGTACAATAAGTTTAAGAATGCTGCAACTCAAATCATAACTGAAGAGCAATTCCTGCCAATTGTTCCTCCGGTTGATGAAGATCTCACTAATACAGAAACTAATTTTATTTTTGAACCATCGGAAAAGAAGATCATTCATAATCTGTTGCCTAAATCATTAAAAACTCAGTTATTCAAAGCACTTCGGGATTCTTTTGCTTCTGAACACGGTGCCAGAATGACTGCTATGCACAAGGCTACCGATAATGCTACAGATCTTAGAGATGAGCTTCTGTTACAGTACAACAAAGCCCGTCAATCAGCTATTACCAATGAGATCCTTGAAATTGTTGGAGGTGCTGAGGCTTTGAACGGATAAAGAAATTACTGAATAAATATTATAAGAAATCGATGTTGAACATCGGTTTTTTTATTGACTTAACTGCTTTTATTGGCTAATTGTCCGCAGGAAAAATATCCGTTTAAAGAATAACTAACCATTGAATTAAGCCTAGTGTCAAGTTAAGTATATTTTCAACATACTAAGACTTGTTCTTTTTGCCAATTGCTGCTTTAAAAATTTTAACCATAGCTACTGCTATAGTGAAAGTTTTCTGCCTTGCACTTAACAAAAATAACAGCGTCTTTCACCCCATAATACACCTGACTTGACACTAGAAACCAATATAAACTTTAAGTGTTGTTATGCCACGTTATAGAATTTGAGAAAAAGAATAGTACTAATCAAAATTCCAATAAATAATAATATAATTTTTTGTTTTTTTCTTTGTATTGATTTTTCTTTTTTAATTGAAAAAATAAAACTGATTAACGAAATTATAATAAAACTGCTTAGTAGCGCATACCTAATATTATTTTCTATATTTGGAACTAAGTTATCAATAGCAAAATATAGTATAAGTAGAGCAAAAGGTAATATATTGAAAATGGAAATATTTTTCTTCATAATTTATAATGTTTAGATTTACAATCTTCTGCTTTAGCATTACAGTTATCAGAAGCAAAATGTTGACTAGCAAGAACTGCACCATGACATATTAGTCCAAACTTAATCCTGTTTTTAAAATATTATTCATTTTTATTAAGATTAAAGAAAGTCATAATTATTCTAAACTTTTTTAGCCAAATTTATTAATCTCAAATATAGTTAAAACTATACACTTTTAGTACATTTTGCTTCAGCTTCTAAAAACTTTTCTTTGTTGATTGTATTATCAATGAAGTCAAAATCATACTGTTTCACATTTTAAATGAAAATTTGGAACATCATAGAAAGCCCAATCAAAATAATGATGATAGTTTCATTATTGAGTGATGACTTTCAGTCATTACCAAAACCTATGGACTTTTTAGTTCATAGTGGTTTATTTCTACTCTTTTGATTAGAGTAATTCATTTATCTTATCTTTAGTATCAGTTCAACAGAATCTAATATATTAGGTCGTTAGATCTGTCTGTTTTGACCGTTATGTTGCTTTTAGTGTGACTTAACTGCTTTTATTGGCTAATTGTCCGCAGGCAGCATCTATATCCTTACCCCTGCTCCGCCTAACATTTACCGTAATATTATTTCTTTCAAGCTCTCTGACATAATATTCGATCGCTTTGGGATCGGCCTGCTGAAAATCCCCATCATCAATGGCATTGTATTCGATCAAATTTACCTTTGAAGGAACTCTTTTACAATAGGCTACTAAAGCATCTATATCCTTTTTCTTATCGTTGATCCCCTTCCATACCACATATTCAAAAGTAATCCTTTTGGCAGTTTTTGCATACCAGTACTGTAACGATTCGAGTAACTCGGCAAGATTGTGTGTTCTGTTTACAGGCATCATTTCCGATCTTACCTCATCAATGGCTGAATGCAGAGATACGGCAAGATTGAATTTTACCTCATCATCGGCCAGTTGTTTGATCATCTTTGGCAAACCAACCGTAGAAAGGGTAATTCTCCTGGGCGACATCCCGAGGCCTTCATCGGAAATGATCATATCAATGGCTTTTATAACATTATCATAATTCAGCAAAGGCTCTCCCATTCCCATAAAAACAATGTTGGTTAGCGGATGACCTTCAAACAATCTGCTTTGCTGATCAATGGAAACCACCTGATCATAGATCTCATCAGGATTCAGGTTACGCATTCTCTTTAAGCGTGCCGTAGCACAAAAAGTGCAGTTAAGACTACATCCTACCTGACTGGAAACACAAGCCGTACTTCTTTTTTGGGAAGGGATCATTACCGACTCAACTATAAGTGAATCATGTAATTTGATGGCATTTTTAACTGTACCATCAGAAGATTGCTGCATTTTGTCAACCTCAATATGGTTGATCACAAAATGTTCTTCCAGCATTTTACGGGTGTCTTTTGAAACATTGGTCATCGCTTCAAAAGAATGTGCTCCTTTGTTCCATAACCACTCGTAGACCTGGTTACCCCGGAAAGCTTTATCGCCATTTGCAACAAAGAAATCCCGTAACTGGTCTTTAGACAATGCCCGTATATCCTTTTTATCTTTCATCTTAAATAAAGAAACTGCTTTAAAAACATATAATTTTATCAATAAAACTGGGTAACTCGGATCTTCCCAGTGGATCCCGATAAAATGTTCTTAAAACAGTTTTCCTAGAAAATTCTAAATGATCAGCATGGCATCACCATACGAATAGAATTTATATTTTTCTTTAACCGCTTGTTTATAAGCCTCCATCAACAGGTCATGACCCACAAAAGCGGAGGTCATCATCATCAAAGTTGATTTTGGGGTATGAAAATTGGTAATCATACAGTTGGCTATACTAAACTCATAGGGCGGAAAGATAAATTTGTTGGTCCATCCGTCAAATGGTTTTAATTGATGATCCGCAGAGACTGAGCTCTCCATAGCTCTCATCACAGTAGTACCCACGGCACAAACCCTTTTTTTATTCTTTTTAGCCTTGTTTACAGCATCCGCAGTACTTTGAGAAATGGTATATTCTTCAGAATCCATTTTATGTTTAGACAGATCCTCTACCTCAACCGGATTAAAAGTACCAAGACCCACATGCAAAGTAATCTCATCCAAGTCAACCCCTTTGATCTCAAGGCGCTTTAACAGATGTTTTGAAAAGTGTAAACCGGCAGTTGGTGCAGCAACAGCGCCTTCATATTTTGCATAGATTGTTTGATATCTTTCCTTATCGAAAGGTTCAACAGCACGTTTGATATATTTAGGAAGCGGAGTTTCTCCCATTTCTTTTAATTTTTTTCTAAATTCTTCATAAGACCCATCGAAAAGGAAACGCAAGGTTCTACCACGTGATGTTGTATTATCTATTACCTCTGCTACCAATCCGCTGTCGTCTCCAAAGAATAGTTTATTTCCTATTCTGATCTTTCTGGCAGGATCCACCAGCACATCCCATAAACGGCTTTCGGCATTGAGCTCTCTTAGCAGAAATACCTCGATCCTTGCTCCTGTTTTCTCTTTATTACCAAAAAGCCTTGCAGGAAAAACCTTGGTATTGTTAAAAACCATAATATCACCTTCATCAAAATAATCAACGATATCTTTAAAAACACGGTGCTCAATGGTTCCTTCTTTACGATTTATCACCATCAGTCTTGCTTCATCTCTTTCTTCAGAAGGATATTCAGCCAGTAATTCATCAGGTAACTCGTAGTTAAAATGGGATAATTTCATATATGTAACTTTTTATCAATATTTATATTCGTTTTGTGCGGCTGCAAATATACAACCTCAGCATAGGCAAAGTCAAGTAAATATGTATTTTATATTGCTTTTTCAACTAAAAGTGTAATTTGTTTAAGTATTTGGTATATTTACACAAATTTTCTAAATGTCGAAAAAAGTCATTCCATATAAAGATTCCGATCTGGGTAAAAAAGAGCAGATTACACAAATGTTCGATAATGTTTCTTCGAACTACGATTTTTTAAACCGATTACTTACCTTTGGTATTGATATAAAATGGAGAAAGAAAGTGATTAAAATCGTCCAGCAGGCCAAAGCAAAACGAATTCTTGATATTGCTACAGGAACCGGTGATCTGGCCATTATGTTGGCAGATATTAATCCGGAAAAGGTTGTCGGACTTGATCTTTCGCCGGGAATGCTGGAAGTTGGAAAGAAAAAAGTTAAGGAAAAAGGTCTGGAAAAGAAAGTGGATATGATTTTGGGAGATTCGGAAAAAATGCCCTTTGAAGATCAAAGTTTTGATGCTGCCACCGTTGGTTTTGGAGTAAGAAATTTTGAGAACCTTGAAAAAGGCTTAAAAGAAATCTACCGCGTTTTAAAACCGGGAGGCTCCTTTGTGGTGCTGGAAACTTCTCAGCCAACAAAATTTCCGGTACGACAAGGTTATCTTTTTTACTCAAAGTATATTATTCCAACCATGGGGAAACTCTTTTCCAAGGACAGTAAAGCCTATTCATATCTTCCGGAATCAGCTGCAGCTTTTCCTTTTGGTAAAGCTTTCAACAATATTTTACTAAAAACAGGGTTTAAAAGTTCTGAGTTTTATCCGCAGACTTTTGGTTCTGCAACCATTTACCATGCTATAAAATAATACGATGAGGAAAACAATTTATCTGATAAGCTTCTTTTTTCTGTTTGCCACGGGCTCTGTCTATGCGCAAAAAGAAAAAATTGAATACCTGCCAAACTTTGACAAACGAACCATCCACTTTGGATTTTATCTGGGAATGAACAGTTTTAATTATAAGATTGATTATAAAGATCCCGGATCTTATAATCCGATACCACCACTGAATAAAGAGCTTTCTTTAGATATGGAAAACGCCTATGGATTTAATATCGGTTTTGTTGTAGATCTGAGATTACACAAAAATATCAACCTCCGACTTGAACCCGGATTAATGAGTAATTCGTTAACTTTTAATTATTTAAATCCCAATATCGGACCGGAGAATCCAGGATATAACGGCACATCCAATACTGAAAGGACCGTTACAGGAACCTATCTGCACATACCTCTGTTGTTTAAATTCAGCACCAACCGATTAAATAATATCCGCCCCTTTGTACTTGGTGGAGCATCGTATAACTATAATTTCTCAAGTAACGAAGATAATAGTCTGGATAATTTTGATTCACAGTTTAGAACTACCACACATAACTTTATGTATGAAGTTGGCCTGGGGATGGAATTCTACTTCTTTTACTTTAAATTTTCTCCTTCTATCAGAGGAATCTTTGCCATCAATGATCAGCTGGTAAGAGATTCTCATCCGGATAGTCCTTGGACAGGTCCGATTGATTCCTTTGGGGTAAAAGGTGTTTTTTTAAATCTCACTTTTGAATAGGATCTTAAGGGAATATTATCTTTCCTAAGAATATTTTCTGTTTCTGATAAGGTAATCCAAAAAAAAGGAAATCCATCACAAACACGCTTATCGCAAGCAAGGGTGATGTAAGAATTTTGGGATAATCAGCTGTTAAAATGTTGATTATTTTAACGTGAATAATGGATAAAACGGTAGTGTTTTTGCAATTTTTATTAGTCAATATTGTCGGGGTGACAGGATTTGAACCTGCGACCTCTTCGTCCCGAACGAAGCACGCTACCGGACTGCGCTACACCCCGAATAATTAAGTTTATAATGTCTCTTCCGAAGCTTTTAATTTTTCAGTATTTTCATAAAGTTTTAATGCTTCTATTATTTTTTCAAGATCTCCGTTCATCACATTTGCCAGATCGTAAATGGTCAGTCCAATTCTATGTTCAGTTACTCTGCCCTGCGGATAATTATAAGTTCTGATCTTTGCAGAACGGTCACCACTGGCTACCAGAGTCTTTCGTTTAGCCGAATCTTCAGCCAGCTTCTTTTCCAGTTCCTGTTCATACAATCTGGAACGTAAAACCTTAAAAGCCTTTTCTTTATTCTTATGTTGTGATTTCTGATCCTGACATTGTGCAACAATTCCTGTTGGAATATGAGTTAAACGCACAGCGGAATAAGTTGTATTAACCGATTGTCCTCCGGGACCTGATGCACAGAATAAATCTATTCTCACATCACTCATTTTCAGATCGATATCAAATTCTTCTGCTTCCGGCAAAACCATCACTGTAGCTGCTGAAGTGTGTACTCTCCCCTGCGTTTCGGTTTGAGGCACCCGCTGTACCCGGTGCACCCCCGATTCAAACTTCATGGTACCATATACATCCTCTCCGGAAATACTAAAAATAATTTCCTTAAATCCACCGGAGGTACCTTCATTCAGATCTTCGATCTCTGTTCTCCAGCCTTTATTGCCCGCATATTTGGTGTACATCCTGTAAAGATCACCCGCAAAGATACTGGCTTCATCCCCTCCCGTACCGGCTCTGATCTCAACAATTACATTTTTGGCATCTTCAGGGTCTTTAGGAATCAGCATCATTCTGAGCTCTTCTTCCAGTTCAGGTTTCTTTTCACCGGCCTCTTCCAGTTCCATCCTGGCCATTTCAACCATCTCCGCATCAGATCCATCGCTGATGATCTCTTTGGCCTCCTCAATATTGGCGAGGATTGCTAAATATTCCTCTCCCTTATCTACAATAGCTTTCAGGTCTTTATATTCCTTATTTAATGCAACATATCTTTTCTGATCTGTGATAATATCCGGCTGAATGATCAGATCGGAAACTTCATCAAATCTCTGCTTTGCTATTTTTATTTTATCTTTCATGTGTTGCTTTTTGTCTTTTCTAAACGATCATTTCTTCACTACAAGTTAGACCTAAAATTCTAATGAATGCAAATTTACGTTTTTTTTAAACTAAATTTATAGATGTCTTTTAGAAATAAATATCATAAAAATTAAAAATATGTTAAAAAAATAAATAAATTTGTAGCTGTAATTTAATTTTCTAAAACCTAAATCATGAAAAAAGTACTATTTGCATCTGTAATTTTTGCCCTTTTAATAACCAGTTGTGGTAAAGATAAAAAAGCAGAGACCAAAACAACTGCTGAACCGGTAGTTGAGCAAGCTGCGAAAGAAGTGAAAGAAGTAAAAAGTGATGCTGCCGTAGCGCAGGATCAGGTAGCCATGGGCGAAAAGCTTTTTACCTCTAAAACATGTGCATCATGCCATGCTATCGATACTAAATTAGTAGGTCCTTCTGTTAAGGACATCGTTAAAAAGTATGAGGAAACCAATGGTAATATTGTAGCTTTCCTTAAAGAAAAATCTCCTGCAATTGTTGATACTGATCCCGGTCAGGTTGCTATTATGAAAGGCAATTTAGATGGTTTTGTAAAAGATCTTACCGGTGATGAATTACAGGCTATTGCTGCTTATATGAGAAGTAAGAAATAAGAGATCATTTTTAAAATAAAAAAACTCCGGAGTAAAACTCCGGAGTTTTTTTATTGATCCTATCTAATTTGATACCCTGATCAAAGAACCAAAAAATACGGCATTCATAAACAATTTGTTGGTTCCGTACCACGCTCCCCTGAAATTCGGATTATCTGCAAACATAACTACTCTTCCTTTCCCTACTCCGCTTACCACAATGGAGGCTGCATTCTTAATAAAATTCAGGTTCTCAGGAGTTATATAACCATCAATATGAGGTGATTGCGTATATTTTGCCACTGTTGAGAATCTGCTTTTACTCGGTTTAAGAAAAACATTATTGTTTTTGTAAACAGGTATTCTTTTATCGTGAAAACCAAAACCTATCGGATGTGTAAGATCGAGATCTACCTTAAAAATAGCGCCGCCAATACTTTGCTTACCAATAGTTCCGTAAGCATCTTCATAGTTTAGTCTTTTAACCGTACTGTCTTTCTTTTTACTGATCAACTGTTCATCTACAATCTTGTTTTTAATTGCCCAGGAACTTGCTGTTCTGGAAGTGATCAGTGTATTCCCGGCCGAAATCCAACTTTTTAGTTTCT
>QNYL01000202.1 GCA_003973375.1 Flavobacteriia bacterium | reverse complement strand
CGGAAACTAATAAAAAAATAAAAAAATAAAAAAAGATCATTGCAAAATTTTGTAGTATCATAAAATAAAGACAATTATTTGTCCGGTTTCCACCTTCTCAGGAAATTTAAGTCCTTATAAACAGTAGCTTACTGTGATTTAAATTTTTATCGATCGTCGGATCTGATCAAATAATCGCCTTTTGCAAGGAACTTAAATGTAATTTAAAACATGAGTAAAAAAATATCAAAGCACATGAAATTTAATTATAAAAAAACCTTTTTTTTATTTTTAGCATTGCTATCCATTGCCCATTTATTTGCCCAGAAAAATAATACATCCGGTAATAAAGAACTTATTTATCCTACACGGACAGAGGTTGTAGTACCATTGAGAAAAGCTGTTTTCAGAGAGAGTGGTTGTAAACAACGTAAGCAGGGAGGTAATCCGAGAACGGTATCCGGTTATCTGGCATTTGATGGTTCTATGGATGGTAACCGTCAGGTAGACCCTCAGATAGCTGTTGGAGGAGGCTATGTTTTGCATGGAAGTAACAGTGGAATTGTTATTTATGATAAAAAAGGAAATTTTATCGACGGTGTTTCTCAAAGATGTTTTAACAACGGAATCGACCCTAAATTATTTTTTGATATACACAACAAGGTATTTGGTTTTGACCTGTGGAATCCCTGGGATAAAGAAAAGAAGAAACCTGTAAATATTTCTATTTCAGAAACCAGCGACCCGAGAGGAGCGTGGAATACTTATCCTGTGTCTGTGCCAAAAGGAGTTGATGGCGGAGGTATTGGATATAGCAGAAAATGGATCGGATATTCTTTCCCCGGAGGGGAGGAAAGAACCTTTATTTTAAAAATGGAAGAAGCCAAAAGCGGGAAACCGGCAACTGTTTATCATTTCCCCGGAAGTTTAGGGCATCCGGTAAACAATCAGGATGCAGAGGATGCGTTGTACTTTTTTGAATTGACTAACAAAGATTTTATTATCAGGCGTGTAATAACAGCAAAGGATGGTTCTCCTGTTTGTGAGCTGGTAAGTAAAAAAGCACATGGTTTAAAATATGTTGACTGGCCACCAAAATCGCCACAAAAGGGTACAGAGCAAAAAACGGCTTCAGGAGACAGAAATCCAAAGAATCTTGTATTTCAAAACGGTTATATCTGGTTTTCACAAACTGTAAATGTGGAGGGTCGTGCTGCAGTACAATGGCATCAGGTAAGAACGGATGGATCCATTGTTCAAACAGGATTAATTCATAATAAAAAGTCAAATTATATTCAAACAACCCTGGCAGTTAATAAAAAGAATGATGTTCTTATCGGGTTTCAGGAGACCAATGAAAATATGTTTATCAGCCCGAGGTTGACTTTTAGAAAAGCAAAGGATAAAAAAGGAAAAACAAGAAAGATCATCCATCTGGGAGAAGGAAAGGGTTTTACAGATGGTACTTCATGGGGTGATTACAGTGGAAGTGTGGTTGATGGGGATAACCTGCTGGATATGTGGACTATACAAAGTATAACGGATAAAGAAGGAAAGGGAGATACAGTTATAGTAAAAGTGCCTTTTAAATAATTGTGTTTAGACATATTTCTTATAAGGAATAAGCCCTTATCATCTTAAGCTTAGTCCTCATATAAATAAGAATAATAGAGTATTAATTTAAACATATGATATCATGAAAAAACAAAAGATTATTTCAGTTTCTATGATTATTTATATCCTTTTAATAGGATTACAATTTGGGTGTGGAGGAGTGAAAAACACAACCGCTTATAACAATAAAATAATAGGGACATGGCAGTTATGTAAAAAAGACAGTACGGTTAATACTGATATTTACAACAAGGGATTTATAAAGTATAAAATAATATCAGACAGATCTTTTGTAAATGTAGATATAAAAAAACAAGAAAATTACAATACCATATATGGTTCCTATGAATTGAAAGATGGGATATATACAGAATTTGTAGAATCTACAAGTATGGGGTTTAGGCATATATTAGGGCAAAGAAATTCGTTTAAGGTAAAAATTGTTGATGATTTGATTTTTTTCGAAGGACAGAATAATGGTAATGGTAAAGAGATCTGGAAAAAACTTAAATAATCTGTTTTCTTAAAGGTCTTAAAAAATATTGAAACAAGATGAAAGGCAGTAGTCAATAAAAAAAATAATATTTTATCCATGAATCAATTCTTAATGTTTAAATATTATTCAAAGAAAATAACTGAAAAGATAATAAAAGTAATTCTGTTATCACTTATTTCTGTCTTAATGAACACGGTTTCCGGTCAGGAGGGGGTTGACCATTGGGAAACCGTGTTTTATGAAGGAGCCAATTTTTCTTATTTTACGAATAATGACGGAACAGCTGCCAATAACTGGAGAGAGCTGCAATTTGATGATTCTTCATGGAAAACCGGAGCAGGGGGTATTGGCTACGGAGATAATGATGACAAAACGGTCATTGATCAATGTATATCTGTTTTTATGAGGACTAAGTTCCAGATAGCTGATAAGTCTGTAATTGAAAGAGCCTTGTTGCATATTGATTATGATGATGCATTTGTAGCTTATCTGAATGGCGTTGAGATAGCCCGGTCGGAAGGATTAGAGGATTCTCCTCCTGCTCAGAATCAGTTATCGTCCAGTAATCATGAGGCTAAAATGTATCAGGGAGGTAAACCCGAAGTGTTTGAAATTGATCAGGATATTCTTGGTCAGACACTTAAAACGGGTGATAATGTAATTGCAATTCAGTTGCATAATCTTACGGCTACTTCTTCCGATATGACCTCCAGAGTTTATTTCTCCGTAGGATTAACAACATCCGATCACCCCTATAATGATGTGCCGGAATGGTTTTATATTCCATGGACTTTTGAAGGTTCTACCTTGCCTCTTATGATAATTGATACCGATGGTCATGATATACCGGATGAGCCTAAGATTACGGCTACGATGAAGTTGATCAATAATGGTGACGGGCAGATCAATCATCCTGATGATCCGGCTAATGAGTACAATGGTTTAATAGGAATAGAGATCAGAGGATCCAGTTCGGCAGGATATCCGCAAAAACCTTATTCTCTGGAAACCCGTGATGAATCCGGTGAAGACCTGGACGTATCCTTGTTAGGTATGCCAAAAGAAAGTGACTGGGTACTTATTTCTCATTACAATGAAAAAACATTTATGAGGAACCCTCTTTCGTATTGGATATTTGAAGCGATGGGGCATTATTCAATAAGATGGCGTCTGGTGGATGTAATGCTTAACGGAAGCTATGATGGTATTTATTTGTTTGCCGAAAAGGTGAAAAGAGATAAAAACCGGATCAATATCAACAAGCTCAAAAAAAGTGAAACATCAGGAGTAAATCTGACAGGAGGATATATTTTTAAAACCGATTATGTAAAAGATTACGACAGCTGGCTTTCTGATTATTCCCCTTTCGACCATCCTGATTATAAAACAAGATTTGTTTATTATTATCCTAAATGGAATAAGATCGTTGACGAACAGAAGGCTTATATAAAAACTGCAGTGGATGCTTTTCAAAAAGCATTGCATCTATCCGATTTCGGGGATACCTATTCAAATTATATAGATGAATCATCTTTTATAGATTACTTTATCGTTAATGAGGTTTCCCGTAATATCGACGGTTTTAAAAAAAGCAGGTATTATCACAAAGACAGGGATGACATCAACAATCTGATCTTTGCAGGTCCGGTATGGGATTTTGACTGGGCATGGAAAAACATTAACGATTGTGAAGAGACCAGAAATACCACCGGTGCAGGTTGGTGTTACAAAACAAATGACTGCCGGGTAACCAATACTCCCGGATGGTATGTTAGATTGCTTCAGGATGAAACATTTGCCAACAAGGTTCATTGCCGGTATAAAAAGCTTAGAGAAGGAGTATTATCACTCAATTCGATCTATAAAACGATGGATTCTATTTATAATCTTGTAAAAGAACCTCAGAAAAATCATTTTAAACGCTGGGATGTTCTTGGTGTACGTACAGGTGCCCCTGAATTGGAGCCACCTGCTGAAACCTACGAAGAAGAAGTACAGCGTTTGAAGAACTGGATTGCTACGCGTTTAACCTGGCTCGACCAGAATATGGTAGGTTCCGGGGATCATTGTGATGCCCTTGCAGTGGAAAAGTTCGATTTGGTTAAGCTGAGATTATTCCCAAATCCTGTTCATACACGTTTGTATATCGAGGCGGTTCATCCTGTAGACAGAATAGAGATATTTGATCAGTTTGGTAGAAAGGTTATGGATTATGAAGGAAAGGATCGTTATTCCAATACGTTGAGAATTTCAAATCTGTCTCAAGGATTATATTTTGTCAGAATATCCTTTGATAAAGGAGAAATAGTAAAAGTTAAAAAGTTATTGATTGAATAAAAACTATTGGAACTAATCAGTGTACTGAAAAGCGATAATGCTAACTGCTTACGATGTTTTTTGTTTTATCTTTGTGCCACTTTGTGTTTCTTTAAGCTTCTTTGAGCAATTTTGTGCAATAGCTGTATCACAAAGAACCTCAAACCTGCCCGCCGTTTTCACTCTGGAAGGCGGGGAAGACACTGAGTTTCACAGAGAAAGCTTATCATAATTTTAGAAAACTTAACTCTGATTAGTAACAAACTATTGTTAAAGTGCTATTAAAATAGAAAATATGAGAATTTCCAAATTTATTTATTTGCTGATTATATTGACTATTTCTTCCTGCGGAGGAAAAGAAACCAATCATTCGGCCAAAGCCGATATAGATTCAGGTCATATAAAATGGAATCTGGCTATTCCAACTGCAGCAAACAGCTGGGTTGTTGATTCACCCAAAGAGACCGATAAAATAATTACCAAAAACGGAATTGATCTTTGGGAAAATCCTGAAACGAAGATCCGGACGTATTTCAGAGTAGAAAATACAGGGGAGATTCATATCGGTATCAGAGCAAAAGTTGATAAAGGAGTATCTTCTATTCAATTAACTTTTAATGGAAATTCAAAGAAATTTACCTTAAAAAATACTGAGTTTAAAGACATTTATATAGCCACTTATAAGGTGGATACGCCCGGTTATTATTTTGTGGAATTACAAGGAATTACAAAAGAAGGAGAAGAATTTGCCGATGTAACTGAAGTACTCATCTCAGGAAAAGCAAGTGAAGGGAAATCATACTTTGTAAAAGAGGATTATTATTGGGGAAGAAGAGGCCCTTCTGTACATTTAAACTATGAAATTCCAAAGGAAGCAAAAAATGTAACATGGTATTATAATGAAATGATGATAGAGAAAGGGCAGGATGTAATCGGTTCGTATTTTATGGCCAATGGTTTTGGAGAAGGTTATTTTGGAATACAGGTAAATTCGGAGGACAAAAGGACTGTATTGTTTTCGATCTGGAGTCCGTTTAAAACAGATGATCCCAAAAGTATTCCGGAGGATCAAAAAATAATATTACTCAAAAAAGGAAAAGATATTTTAACTGCAGAGTTTGGAAATGAAGGTTCCGGCGGCCAAAGCAGATTCCTTTACAACTGGAAAGCCGGAAATAAATATAAATTTTTGATAAAGGTCATTCCTTCTGTAAATAAATCAACAGATTATACAGCTTATTTTTATGCTCCGGAAATTGGAAAATGGAAACTGATAGCGAGTTTTAGAAGGCCTAAAACATCTACCTATCTTACAAGACCACATTCGTTCTTAGAAAATTTCATTCCGTCTATGGGAAATGTAGAGAGAAAGGTGAATTTTAGCAATCAGTGGGTTTGCGATTCAAAAGGCAAATGGTATGAAATGACAAAAGCAAGATTTACAGCTGATGCCACTGCACGAAAAAAATCAAGACTGGATTATGCAGGAGGAGCAAAAGGAGATTATTTTTACTTAAAAAATGATGGTTTTTTTAGTGAATATTCAAAAATAGATACTTTCTTTAGCAGAAACAGTGACAATAAACCACCGGAAATAAATTTTTCAACTTTACCCTAAATCTAAAGGCAGGCAGGAGAGAAAATATTGAAGATTGGCTACTCTTTATGCTAAGGGAATAGTAGATTGAAACATTCTCGTATAGTTTAAATAAACATATAAAGACCGTTGCAAAAGGCGATTATTTGTTCATAATTCAAAAGAGTATTGCAACGGTCTTATATTAAACTTTTAAAAATCAAAAATTATGAAAGAACTTAAAAACAGTGGAATTTTCATTTTACTGGCGGTACTTTTTTTATCGTGTCAGCAACCTGTAACATACCATGTAAACGGGTGGGAGATCACCTCGAACCCCAAAGATGGAACATTAAGTTTTTCGCAAACCGACCTGGGACTTGTACTTGGCAATGTGCACTTGGAATTAAAAAACGGAGAGTCGCCTGCTATTCTAAAAAACTGGAAAACGGAAGATAAAAACGGGCAAATTATACTTACTGCTGAAAAGCCTGAGAAAACAAAATGGACATTTACAATTTCGGAAAACAAAATCGATTTTAAGTGTAATAATGCAAATGCTTTTATTGAAGGGACTGCTCCTGCAAGTGAAAAGCGAATTCCGGCACGTATTGCAGCACAGGATAACGATGTAATGTACACACAAATGGGATTTGTCTCGGCTACCAATGTTCATCACTTGTTCGATATGGATACCGATGTTATGATTGGATTTACAAAAGACAGTCGCCTTACAAGAAACGATGCCGATAACAGTAAAATGGATGTTAAAATTGATCTTTCGGATGGTACAGAAATAGCTATTGAAAAAAACTATTACACTGATGTAGTTGGTTTGGGAGGCAATCAGAAAAGTGATTTTAAACCGAATTATTCTCCCATCCCTCAGCGTTTTAAAACTGCTCCAACAGGATGGAGCAGCTGGTATTGCTATTATATGAGTCCAACGGAAGAATCGTTGATGGCAGAGACTGATGCGCTGGCAAAAAAGTTAAAACCCTACGGATTAAAATATGTACAGCTCGATGCTGCTTATTCGCGCGGAAAAGATGCCAACTGGTTAAACTGGAATAAAGAATTGTATCCACACGGAGGAAAATACTGGTTTAAGTATGTAATAGATAACGGACTCACTCCCGGATTGTGGTTAAATATTCACGGAGCAAATTATGCACATCCGTCGATGGCCGATAAATATCCCGAGAATTTTTATCTGAAAGATAAAAACGGAAAACTTTCGCCCATCTGCTGTTCTGCCGACAAAACGATGGTTCGCCTTGATTATACAAATCCCGAAGCTATTCAAAAACACCTAAAACCTCTGTTCAAAACATTGGTCAACGATTGGGGTCTTGGCTATTTAAAAGCCGGCGGGTGGGGAACCTGGATGGATTTTTATGAAAAGAACCGAGAAATGGCCTTTAATCCGAAAATGGACAGCCGTGATATTTATCGCGAAGCAATAAAAGTGGTTCGTGAAGAACTGGGCGATAAAGGATATTTGCTGGGATGTGCAATGCACGAAATTGGTGTCGGGTTCGACTATTTTGATGGCTCACGTACCGGGGGCGACGACTATGCAAACTGGGATGGTAGAAACCACTGGTCAGGAGGAATGCAGCAGTTTTTTCAATCGCTTTTCGGAACGAATTTTATTAATGGTGTTTGCTGGTGGTCCGATCCCGATGATGTAATGGTTCGCGACCCGCTTACTCTTACCGAAGGGCAAACCATTGTAACAACGATCTCACTCTCCGGACAAGCCTATATTTTTAGCGATTATGTTGCTGATTTCTCGAAAGAGAGACTTCATAATTTTCTTAACAGCAAATACCATATTGGTTGGGCAAAGAACTATAAAGAACTGGTTAAACCATTAGCTCCCGAAAAGATTGATTTGTACAAAAAAACAATGCCGGCAATGCCAATTAAAGCAATGGATCTGTATCCGTATAAAACAAAGCCTACATGCTGTGCTAAACCCAAATCGTTCCCGAAAGCACTCGACCTGAAAGTGAATGCAGCATCCGGTCAGTACGATGTGGTTTCTATGTATAACTGGGCTGACGTTGATACTGTAAGAACTCTCGATTTCGACAAAGATCTGGGAATCGATACCGATAAAAAATATATTGCTTTTGATTTTTGGAATACAAAACTGGTAAATATCGATAACAATAAATTACAGGGAGTTGTACCCAAACACGGAACAATGGCGGTAATAATACGTGCAGCAACCGGAGATCCGCAACTGCTTGCCACATCACGGCATATTTCATCGGCCAAAAGTATTAAGTCGGTGTCGTGGAATAAAGATAAACAGACTCTTTCGGGAGTTTCTTCAACAGTTCCGGGCGATAAATATAGTTTATACATCTATGTTCCAGATGGTAAAACAGTCGACAAAGCAACAGTTTCGATTGACGGCAAGTTCGATATTACCTTGGAAGATAATGTTATGAAACTGAGTTTTACAGGAAAAGAAGAACCGGCCAACTGGGCTGTACAATTTAAATAGATTATTGGCAACAAAAGAGCAAAGAATTGCCGTTACCTCATAATTATATATAGTTTTGCAAGGGTCTTGTTTGATATAAGAGATTCTTTTAAGAAAAAGGGCATTAGTTGAATCAGTGAATGATGAGCTTAAGAATATGTGTAAGATTGAACATACCGGACATCGATCTGTAAAAGGTTTTCTGGTAAATATTGTGGCTGCTTTAACTGCCTATTGCTTCTTTCCTAAAAAACCATCACTCAATATTACTCCAATACAGACCAATCAAGCACTTTATAGACAAACACTAATTAACAATTTAGGTGATACCTTATGGTGAAAAAAGAAAAAAGTTAGTATGTAAGCCTGATTACAGTACAGTTTCGTACTTCCGGAAAAATAATCCAAAATAATAACGATTATTACTGACTGTTAAGAGTATATCTAATTGTATTTATTAGATATTATTACATTAATAATCCGAATAAAGGGCTAAATGCTTTTCTGATATGTTTGGAAACCAAAGTGAGATATATCAGGTTTTTTTATAATAATTTCATAGATTAGCTAAAATTATCTGTTTAAAAGAACAATAAAATGGCAGTAACATACGAAATCAGATATGCAGGTCATCCCGAAGATTTTAAAGGATATGACACAAAAAGGATCAGAAAAGAATTTTTGGTTGAAAACATCTTTGAAGAAGGAAATATCAAACTGGTCTACTCCTATATCGACAGATACATTGTGGGAGGAGCAAAACCAATAGAAGGAGAAAGATTATTTTTAGAGACCATTGATCCGTTAAAGGCTGATTATTTTCTGGAGAGAAGAGAATTAGGCATCATCAATGTAGGAGGAAAAGGAAAAGTGACCGTTGATGATCAGGTTTATGAACTGGATTACAAAGATGCGTTGTATATTGGCCGTGGCGCCAAAGAAGTTTATTTTGAAGGAGCAGAAGCTTTTTTCTACATCAACTCGGCAAACGCACATAAAACCTATCCTACTAAAAAAGTTTCGATGGGAGAGGCTAATATGATAGAACTCGGCTCGTTAAAAACCTCTAACGACAGGAAGATCAATCAACTGTTGATCAGTGGAGTTGTAGAGACCTGCCAGTTACAGATGGGCATGACCGAGTTAAAAGAAGGATCCGTATGGAATACCATGCCGGCACATACCCACAGCAGAAGGATGGAAGCCTATTTTTATTTTGATGTACCCGAAGATCAGGCCATCTGTCACTTTATGGGCGAACCCCGGGAAACCCGTCATATCTGGCTAAAGAATCATGAAGCCGTTATCTCACCCTCCTGGTCGATCCATTCGGCAGCAGGCACCTCCAATTATATATTTATCTGGGGGATGGCAGGAGAGAACCTGGATTACAGTGATATGGACATCCATCCGATACCCTCTTTAAAATAAAAACAGAACTCATATGAAAGGAATGTTTGACCTTACAGGAAAGAGGGCTTTGGTAACCGGAGGTTCCCACGGACTCGGAATGGCGATGGCCATAGGTCTGGGAAAAGCCGGGGCAGAACTGATCATCAACGGAAGATCGATGAAAAGATTAGAAGAAGCCGCAAAAGAATATGCAAAAGCCGGTTTGAAAGTCCATAACTACGAATTTGATGTAACCGATGATAAGCAGGTAAAAAATGCGGTGGAACAAATAGAAAAAGAAGTAGGTCCGATCGATATTCTGGTAAACAATGCCGGCATCATTAAAAGAATACCTATGGAAGAGATGGATACAGAAGATTTCAGGGAAGTGATCGATGTAGATCTGGTGGCACCTTTTATTGTTTCAAAATACGTAGGAAGAAAGATGATTGAACGCAGAGCAGGAAAGATCATCAATATCAATTCTATGATGAGTGAATTAGGAAGAAATACCGTTTCGGCCTATGCCGCAGCCAAGGGAGGATTAAAGATGCTTACGCGAAATATGGCGACGGAATGGGCTAAATACAATATCCAGACCAACGGTATCGGCCCCGGTTATTTTGCTACCACACAAACAGCACCGATCCGGGTGGACGGGCATCCATTCAACGATTTTATCATCAACCGTACACCGGCAGCCCGCTGGGGCGATCCGGAAGACCTTGCAGGAACAGCAGTTTTCCTCGCCTCTAAGGCCAGCGATTTTATCAATGGTCAGATCATCTATGTAGATGGTGGAATACTGGCAACGATCGGGAAACCGGCCAATGAAAAATAAATACAACACTAAAAAAGTATGAAAAAATTACTATTCATTTTATTTTCAATATTGCTTTTGTCCTGTTCAACAGAAAAAAAAGAAACTGTTTACAAGATCGTATTAAAAAACCCCCTTTCGATTGAGAGAACAGCCGAACCTGTGATCATCACTCAGAAAAAAATAGAAAAAACATTGGGAAAAGAGAATCAGATAAAAGACATCTGTTTTGAAGATAAGAACGGAAAGAAAATACCTTTTCAGAAAGATGATCTTAACGGAAAGACCGAATATTGTTTCAGTATAGATTTTAAGGCAAATGAAATAAAGGATCTTTATGTAAAAATTGCAGATAAAGACCAAAAAACAGAATTTACACCTTACACCAATATCAGACTGGGGAAAGATGCCAATGCCGATGGAATTTTCGATGATATAAAAGAGGAGAGGAGAGATCCGGATCATCTGCCCGGTTCAGTTCCGGTTTTATATCAGGCAGAAGGGATCTCGTGGGAGAATGACAAAGTAGGCTTCCGTATTTACTGGGACAAAAGAAACGGTAAAGATATCTGGGGCAAGACCACAGATAAAATGGTTCTGGATTCAGTAGGATTGCCTAATACCCCTTCCTATCATGAGATACAACCCTGGGGAGCCGATGTATTAAAGGTGGGAAATTCTTTGGGGGCCGGAGCTTTGGCCATAAAGAAAAACGGTAAACTGTACCGTTTGGCAGAAACCCAGGAAGCACATTTTAAAATCCTTACCGAAGGTCCTGTACGTTCAGTACTCGAACTTAAATACAAAGGCTGGAAGGTAGACGGAGAAGATCTTGATCTGACCGAGACCATAACGATCTGGAAAGGAAAATACGGATACAGCAGTGATCTTATTATAAAAGGATCGAAACAAAAACTGGTAACCGGAATTGTAAACATCAATCTAAAAAAGGATACATTGCACATACTCCATCCCAATAAGAAAAAAACCGTTCTTTATACCTTTGACCAGCAGTCGGAGTTTAAAGACAACCTGGGGCTGGCACTGATTGTAAATACAGATGAGCTGGTTAAGACCGAAAGAGCACCGGATACCGGTACAGGAAGATCTATCGACGGGAACAGTCCGATATCACACACCTATTATGTAGAATTACAAAATGAAAATAACAAGGTGTCTTTCAATTTCTATGCAGGCTGGGAACGATCTAACAGTGCCTTTAAAACAAAAGAAGGCTTTGAAAAAATGTTAATTGAAGAAGCAGATAAACAAGTTCACCCCATTATTATTGAATAAAATATGAAAGCAAAAATCATCACCTTTGGCGAGATCATGTTGCGGCTGGCCACGCCCGATCATTTAAGATTCCATCAGGCCACAGAGCTGGAAGCCACTTTTGGAGGAGGAGAATCGAATGTAGCCGTTTCTCTGGCCAATTACGGGATGGAGGTAGATTTTGTTACCCGTTTACCCGAAAACGATATTGCAGAATCCGCTGTGATGAATCTTAGAAAATATAAGGTAGGCGTAGACAAGATCATTCGTGGAGGCGACAGGATAGGAATCTATTTTCTGGAGAGCGGAGCCGTAAGCCGTGGATCAAAGGTGATCTACGACAGGTCACATTCTGCCATTGCAGAGATAGAAAAAGGAATGATCGACTGGGATAAGGTTTTTGAAGGCGCAACCTGGTTTCACTGGACAGGAATTACGCCCGCCATTTCACAGGGTGCCTGTGATGTACTGGAGGAAGCCATCGCAAAAGCCAATAAAAAAGGAATTACCGTTTCCACCGATCTGAACTACAGAAAGAAGCTGTGGAATTATGGTAAAGATGTTCAGGAGGTAATGCCTAAATTGGTGGCAGGCTGTGACGTGGTACTGGGCAATGAAGAAGATGCGGAAAAAGCTTTGGGGATCAAACCCGAAGGAGTAGATATTACCGGAGGTCATGTAGAAGGCAAAGCCTATCTATCTGTTTCCAGGCAGATCATGAAAAAGTTTCCAAGAGTTAAAAAAGTGATCACCACCTTACGTGGATCCATCTCGGCCTCTCACAATACCTGGGCCGGAGTACTCTATGACGGAGAGCAACTATACGAATCAAAGAAATACGATATTACCCATATTGTAGATCGCGTAGGCGGTGGAGATTCCTTTATGGGCGGTTTGATTTACGGGTTGAATACCTATCAGGGAGATGATCAGAAAGCACTGGAATTTGCTGTGGCAGCCTCGTGTTTAAAACATACTGTCAAAGGAGATTTTAATCTGGTAAGCATAGAAGAAGTAGAAAAACTGATGGAAGGTGATGCTTCGGGAAGAGTAGCAAGGTAAAGAAGTGATGAGTTATGAGTTATGAGTGGTGAATTAGGAATTATGAGTTATGAGTTATGAATTATAAGTTCTATGATACATTTGGAATCAGACAAAAACTAAACACTCACCATTCATCACTAAAAACTAAACACTAAAAAAATGGCACAATATTCAAGAATAGAAGTAGCGGTAAAGGCAAAAGAAACGGGTATCGTTCCGGTTTTTTATCATCATGATGCAGAAACCGCAAAAAAAGTACTCAAGGCCTGTTACGAAGGAGGCGCAAGATTATTTGAATTTACCAATCGTGGAGATTTTGCCCATGAGATCTTTGCAGAACTGGTAAAATATGCAAATAAGGAATTGCCCGGAATGATGTTAGGGGTCGGATCTGTTGTTGATGGAGCAACCACTGCTTTATATTTACAATCAGGCGCAAACTTTATTGTATCTCCGATTTTGAACGAGGAGATGGCCAGGATCTGCAACAGAAGGAAAGTTTCCTGGATGCCGGGTTGTGGTTCCTTGACGGAGATCAGTTATGCCGAAGAACTCGGAGCGGAGATCGTAAAGATCTTTCCTGCCACACAGGTAGGCGGACCGGATTTTATCAAAGCCATTGCAGGTCCGATGAAATTTACGAACATCATGCCCACAGGAGGCGTAAAACCCACGGAGGAAAATCTGAAACAATGGTTTGAGGCAGGAGCCTATTGTGTAGGAATGGGCTCACAACTGATGATAAAGAAAGAGAACGGAGAGTTTGATCTGAAAGGCATTACAAAATTGATGAAAGAATCTGTGGCAATAGCTAAAAAGTATAAAAGATAAGTTTTGACGAGAATTGGAGTTTGGGATTTTTTCCTTTTTAAACTTTGATTTGTGTTTTTTACCTTATGCAATTAATGTTTGCCTATCTGAATTAAAAATCGGAAAATCTTATTTACCTTAGCTTCATCTAAAAAACAGATTATGATCCGTAAGAATTATTTCTTTATCTCCGGTTTCTTATTTTTACTGCTGACAGCAGCCTGTGTAAAACAAAAAAAAACGGTTGTGGTTTATGCTACCGTAGATCAGATTTTTTCTGAACCGGTTTTAAAAGAATTTGAAAAAGATTCAGGAATTGAGGTTAAAGCGGTTTATGATACTGAAGAAACCAAATCTACCGGGGTTTTAAACCGGATCATAGCCGAAAAGGAAAATCCGCAATGTGATGTTTTCTGGAGTGGAGATCCGGTAAGAAGTGCTGTGTTATCACAAAAAGGAATTACAGCGGCTTATAATTCGCCAGTGGCAGCAGATATCAATAATGTTTTTAAGGATCCTGAGCATCACTGGACAGGTTTTTCGGCCCGGGCCAGAGTTTTAATTTATAACAAAGATCTGATTGATCCTGTAGAGGCGCCTCAGTCAATTTTCGATCTTACCAAAGAGAAATACAAAGGAAAAGTTACTATTGCAAATCCTTTATTTGGCACCACTACCTTTCACATTGCAGCCATCTTTTCGGTGCTTGGAGATCAGAAGGCCATACAATTTCTTACAGATCTTAAAAATAACGATGTGGTGATCGCCACAAGTAATGGAGATGTGAAAAAAATGGTGTCCGAGGGGAAAGTTGCCTGCGGACTGACCGATACGGATGATGCTTTTGAAGCTTTAAAGGAAGGAGAAAATATTGGTATGGTATTTCTCGATCAGCAGGGAATCGGCACATTGATCATGCCCAATACAGTAAGTATGATTAAAAATTCCCCTAATCCTGAAAATGCTAAAAAACTGATCGATTATCTTCTAAGCAGAAAGACCGAGGCTGCACTGGCAAAATCCTGTGCTCAGATGCCCTTGCATAAAGGAGTTGACATCCCTAAAGAGATACCTTCTCTGGATGCGATTGTTCCTATGAAGATCGATTACAATAAAACAGCTCAAAAACTGGAAGAAATTCAAAATTATCTGAAAGAATGGGTGGAAAACTGATCAAATATCCAATTTACACAAGTGTTTTTTTGTTATTTGTTCTCTTTATCATTGCTCCTGTTTTTTATACGCTTCTTTTTTTTGAAGGCTCTTTGGTTGAGAATCTGAAATTACTCGATCAAAAAACTTTTTACCTTCTGGGAAAAAGTATCCTGATCGCTTTTACCATTGCATCTTTTGCTACCTTTTTCGGAACAATTCTGGGATTTTTACTTTACAGAACCAATCTCCGTTTTCGTAATTTTTACAGGATGGTATTGATGATCCCGCTTTTTATTTCTCCGTATATTCTGGCAGTTGCCTGGAAAGATCTTTTCTTTCTTTTTACCGGAAGTTCTGACTGGATCGCATCTGAAACAGGAGTAATTCTCGTGCTGGGTATTATTTTTACACCTTTGTCTATGCTGATTACCGGTAATGCTTTTAACAACATCAATACACATCTGGAAGAGACCGGGCTGATGATCACTGATCTGCAAAGCGTTATTTTTAAAATAATTCTGCCCCTGATCAAACCGGCTTTGTTTACTTCTTTTGTATTGATCTTTATCTTCAGTATTTCTGAATTTTCTGTTCCGTCGTATTTTGGTGTCCGGTTGTTCACTACAGAAATGTTTACACAGTTTTCTGCTTTTTACAATCACTCTCTCGCAGTTTTACAGTCGGTATTACTGATCCTGATCTGTGTTGTCTTATTGTATGCCGACAGGAAATACCTGGCAGATGCTCCTTTTTTATCCTTTGGAGGAAAAGGCAAAAAAGTAAAGATCTTTACTTTAAAAAAATATAGGATACCGGATGAATTATTTGTGTTCTTCTGGTTTTTAATATCGGTTCTGCTTCCTTTTTCAGTACTTATTATACAATCGTTTAAAGGAGGTATTTCAAAGTTTATTCAGGCATTTGAGCTTTTAAAACCTACTTTTTTAAGTTCTGTATATCTGGCGTTATTGGGTGCAGCCATCAGTGTTTTTATCGGATTTACCGCAGCCTATATTTCTGAAGTGAGAAAAATAAAAATTTTCGACTGGTTTTTGCTGTTTGTTTTTGCCATTCCTTCCACCATTTTTGGTATCAGTCTGATCAAATTTTACAATCACCCGTTCCTTGATTTTATCTATTCCGGATTTGCTATTGTCATTATAGCTTATGTGGGGAAATTCTCTTTTATTGCAGCAAAACTGATCGGTAATGCCATCAAACAAATTCCGCAATCGCTCGAGGAAGCTGCTCAGATTGAAGGTGTGGGATTTTACAGAAGAATAAGAAAGATCGTATTTCCGCTTGTTCTTCCGGCCGTTTTTACAGCATTTATCATTAATTTTACCTTTAGTATCGGGGAGCTGGGAACTACCATTATGGTGTATCCGCCGGGCTCTGAGATCATGCCGATTAAAGTATTTACAATTATGGCCAATGCCCCGCAATCGCTTGTCAGTGCAATGACCCTGATCGTATTAGGAGTAACTTTATTGCTGATCACAATAATGTACTTAATTGTAAAACCCCTGTTAAAAAATTACAGCGATGCCAATAATTGAGCTTAAAAACATTACGCATGCCTACGGAAAAAAAAGGGTACTGCAAAACATTTCCTTAAATATTGAGCCGGGAAAGCTGACGTGTTTACTCGGCGGATCAGGAAGTGGTAAGACTACCATCTTACGACTCATAGCAGGACTTGAAATCCCTGAAAAGGGAGAGATCTATATCGAAAACAAGCTGGTAACCAATGATTCTAATATTTTAATACCTTCTAATAAGCGTAATCTGGGGTTTATCTTTCAGGATCTGGCTTTATGGCCGCATTTTACGGTTTTTGAGAATATTGCCTTTGGTTTGAAGGAGAGAAGAACTCAGCAGATTGAACAAAAGGTATCAGAGATTCTCAGTTTTTTTGATTTACAGGCTTTCGCCGAAAAATATCCGCATCAGCTTTCAGGGGGTCAGCAGCAACTGGTGGCTATTTCCAGGGCATTGGTACTGGAGCCAAAAATTCTTTTGATGGATGAACCCTTGTCAGGACTTGATGTAAAGTTAAAACGTAAGATTCTGGAGCATATTAAAGATCTGAAAAAGAATTTTGATGTAACGCTGGTTTATGTTACACATGATCACCGTGAGGCTTTTGCTATAGCAGATCAGATTATTGTTTTAAATGAAGGAAAGCTTGTGGAAGCGGCTTCGGCAAAAGAGATAAAACATTCTGAAAATGAATATGTAAAGTATTTTTTAGAGTATTGATTTAATCAGTAACTTTGTTGTTACCTGAAAATGTAAACCATATTAAATTTATAAATTATGAAAAGATTACTGGGTTTGTTAAGCATAGTTTTGCTAATGAGTTGCAACGGAAATACAAGTACAAAAAAGGAAGTTCCGGTTAAAGAAAAGTCAGATCACATGGCAATGGCTGAAACAAAGGCTGCGCTTACCGTGCCGGAATCATTTTTTGATTTTGAAAAGGAACAAGTAGGAGAAGTGCCCAAAGGCTGGTCAAAACGGTTTACCGGGAGCTGGAAAGTTGCCGTGGATCAGGGGAACAAGGTGCTGGAGCAATTTTCTTCCGGTCATTCCGGATCGTATTTTAATGTGATCGTAAACAAGGATCTTGACTATAAAAATGTTGAGATCCGTGTAAAATTTAAAGGGATAAAAGGCAATGAAGATCAGGGAGGCGGACCGGTATGGCGCTATAAGGATAATAAGAACTACTACATTGCAAGGGCCAATCCTCTTGAGAACAATTACAGGGTTTATAAGGTGATCAACGGCCATAGGAAAGAGCTTAAAAGTGCTGATATAGACATTCAAACCGGGAAATGGTATGATTTAAAGATCGAAATGAAAGGAAACAGAATCAGGTGTTATTTTAATGGAAAACTCGAACTGGAAACAACCGATA
>QNYL01000203.1 GCA_003973375.1 Flavobacteriia bacterium | reverse complement strand
TGAACCGCTGTTGGCACTGGCATCTATATTTTCGGTAACGTGTACTAATATATCCGATCCGCTGGTAGCCTTTGCAGTACAGTTCTTTACAATCAGATCATAGGCTTTAATATCAGATCCGCTGGTAGCACTTACATTAATATTTTCTGCTTTACCTTTCATCTTAATATCAGATCCGCTGGTTGATACTGCTTCAAGATCTTTTACGTCAATACTAAGCCTTATATCAGCTCCGCTGGTGGCTTTAACAACCAGCTTGTTTCCTGTGATCGTATTTTCAGTATAAAGATCAGCACCACTGGTTGCCTTTATCTTATTAACCTCAGGAACCGAAACAAATATTTTCCTGGCCTTTGCACTGTAAATATTCTCTAGTGCAGAAATATAAAGTGTCCCGTTACGAACCTCCGTTGTGATCAGATCATGCAGGTTCTCATCAGCCTGAACGCTTACAGAGATCTTTTCACCCACAGTGAGATAAACATCCAGCCCCCTGCTTACATCTACTACGTTAAAATCCGAATTTACCACCCGGTCCTTTGTCACTACATTCCCGTTTCCTTTGATACCATTGATAGCACAGGAGGTTAAACTGATCACCAAAAACCCGATCCATATTGTTTTAATAAATAATTTCATCTTAGTTAATTTTAAAATTGATTTAATTGATATTGATCTTTACACTGTCTTTTGAACTCTCAATCTTTACACCGTTCTTATCCACATTTACTTCAGCTTTTTCATTTTTGTCATTCACAACCTTTATGTGTACACCGTCTTCATCAATTTTCATATTAAGTGAACCCGATTCCGATTCCTCTTTATCTGTTGTAACAATATCTTCACAATCGAGGCAATCCAATCCGTCTTCAGTCATCTTGTAATAGTGTTTTCCCATATTCCCGTAAATATTCTTAGTATTTTTTACCTGATAGAGAAAAGAACTTGCAGATCCGTCTAAATAAATGATCTTACCCTCAGGTATATAGAGATCCACATAAACCCGTTGTTTTTTAAATTTATTTTTTAGATCTGATAAGAAATAACCATTAAGGATGAATTCCTGTCCGCTAAGCTCTGTGCCATAATCAATAAGCGCTGCATTTTCATTGGCCTCTTGCCTGCTTATGCCGAAGGATTTTTTTCTGACTTTTAGCAATGCCTTATCATTGTTGGAAGGATAAATATTGAGATAGATATTATTGGAATAAATTCTTTCATTGTTATTTTCATCTAAAATTAGGGTGTTACTCCATCTTCTTTTCAAATCAAAATTCTCTGAATATTTAATATTATCTACCAGTTTGATATTTAAGGTATCACTTAACTGATCGGGTAAATATTCCTTGTTTTCAACTGAGTAACCTTCATAAGCCGACTGCATTACCTGTCGTGCTCCAAAAAAGATACTAATCAGCAATGCTACAAGCCAGATCCCGAACAAAGAAAGCTTACCGGTTTTACCCATTAATTTTGCAGTGGGCGATAAAATCTTCATTCCTAACAGGAACAGCATAAAGAAAGGAATACCGATCAAAACAAAAACAATAATTGACACAATCCAGAGTGGTAAACCTGAATTGTTATAGAATCTGGTATTCTGGATAAGCCATTCCTCATTTAAAAAACCGAGAGATCCTACCGTAAACAAACTAATTATGAGTCCGATAACCACAAGAACCGAAATGATGATCAACAAAACCCCTATAAATTTTCCAAAGATCATAAACAATGTGGAAATGATCTGTCCCAGAACATCAAGAAAATCCTGCATTCCGGATTTCGCTTTGGTACTGTATTTCTGATAATCAGCATTCTTTACTTTTTCACTAACATCCGTGATACCATTTTTAATCTTATCAGAAGCATTACCCAGTTCTTCCTTGATCTTTTTCTCTATATTACTGATATTGACCGCTTCTCCCCTCATCTCAAGTTTTTCAGCAGTTGTCTTTGCTTCCGGAAGCAGTATCCATAAAATAATATAAACAATAAAACCAAATCCATAACTGAAGGCCGCAATCAGCCATATAATTCTGATCCAGATCACATCAATATTAAAATAATGGGCCATCCCTGAAGAAACTCCTCCAAGAAACTTATCTTCACCGTCGCGGTACATTTTTTTCGGACGACTTCTTTCCTGACTGTAATCATCTGCAAAAACCTCATCATCTACCATATAATCCTCAGGTTTACCCATGATCTCAATAATTTGATTGATATCATTTTCATTCACAACCTGACGAATATCCTTTACTTTTTCAGATAAAAGTTCCCCTATACGCAGTTCAATATCGGAAAGTATCTCATCTCTTCCCTTCGGATCATCACTTAACGAAGCCCTGACAGCATCAAGATATTTTTTCAAAACATAATATGCTTGTTCATCGATATGGAAAAAAATACCTCCCAGATTTATATTAATAGTCTTGTTCATTATTGTGTAGGTTTTGATTTATTATTCTTGGTTACTAAATTTACTGCGGCAATCAGATCTTCCCAGGTAGTATTGAGTTCAGCAAGGAATAACCTGCCGGTTTCTGTCAAAGCATAGTATTTTCTTGGCGGACCTGAAGTTGATTCTTCCCATCGGTAGCTCAGCAATCCGGCATTTTTCAACCGGGTAAGCAAAGGATAAATGGTACCTTCCACCACCAGCATTTTCGCATCTTTTAATTGAGCAAGGATCTCAGAGGTATAGGCATCTCCGTGCTGAAGAACAGACAGAATACAAAACTCGAGTACTCCTTTTCTCATTTGTGCTTTTGTATTTTCAATTTTCATTTTATTCTCTTTTTGAGATTTGTTAGATGACTAAGGCCTGTAAAGAATGTGCGATAAAGACGATAATGGTTATTACTATTGAAATCATAACTTTATATTTAAACTATTTCAAAAATTTAATGGTTAAAGGATAGTGATAAAGTTCACCCTGATTGGCTTTTACTACCCCAATGATGATCAGTATAAATTTTATGATTGAAATAATTCCAACCAGTACAACAGCACTTACAATAAAGAAGATATTCAACGGATTTACATGACCAAACATAAAAATTACACCTACCATGATCATGGTAATCACAAGAACTATAGTATAGGTCAGATAACTCAGATTAAAGTTGATTACTTCTTTACCTGTAGCATCAAGAAATTCGCTGTCTTTCTTTTTTACTTCCCATAATATCAACGGAAGTATAATACTTCCTAAAGGAAATAAATAATCTCCAAAACTTGATAAATGAATTAAAAAAGCGTTTGTATTTTGTTTGTTTTCTGACATAATTTACTTGTTTATATTACTTTCTTATGCAAATATACATCTTTAAACTAATACTATGCAATGCAAAGTACTATATTTTAACATATTTTTAACATTTATGAAGATTTCCAATTAAGAAAAAATAGTTGTAATTTGCAGAAAAGTTATGGTACAGGCTACCGGCGTAAACCAATTACAATGAAAAAATTTACAGTTAAGCATCTGAATAAATTCCTCCTTTTTAAACTCCCTTCCGCCTATTTTTCAGGGATCAGGGTGACTTCAATTAACAACACAGAGGCCATTGCAACCGTAAAACACCAGTGGATTAACAAAAATCCTTTTAAATCGCTTTACTGGGCTACCCAGGGAATGGCTTCAGAATTGGTAACAGGAATTCTTGTGATGAAATACATTGCCCAAAGCAAGAAAAAGATCTCTATGCTTGTCATATCAGAAAAAGGGGATTTCTTTAAAAAAGCTACCGGGAAGATCACTTTTATATGTAAAGATGGAAATAAGATCAAATCGGCCATAGACCGAACCATTACTACCGGCGAAGGACAAACCATTGTTATGAAAGCCGAAGGATTTAACGAAGAATATGAGATCGTTTCCAGCTTTGAATATATCTGGAGTGTTAAGGTGAAATAATTCCGGCGATAAATTGAGTCGAACTCGTTTGACGGCTCGCCTTGCTGCGAAGCAGGCGAGGCAAGTGTCAAAAGTCGAATGTCGGTCAATTCAAAATTCGAAATTTAAGATTTAAAAATATCGGGTGTCTAAAGATGGAAGTAGCAAATAATGTTAATATTTAGGGTTTTCTAACTCACCTCCTTAGTGATAGCGTTAAAGTGTCAGAAAGATATTGTGTTTAGTAATCTGCTGGTATTTTGTTATTTGCTGATTGCTTTAATATTACCGGGTAATTTTAACCGCAATTGTTAAATCACCAGGTGAATTTGTAATATTTAACCCGAAAAATTCTCCGCTAAGCTAATTTTTTTACGCCAATTTACTTGATATCAATATTTTATGATGAATATTTTTAAATTTATTTTAGCCCAAATTTGGGCTATTGTTTAAATTTTTTACGTTTATCCATTAGATCTGCGCGAAAATGAGCGAAGAGCGAGAAGGAAAAAGGGATTAGTTGATACCAACAATAAAAAAGAGGTTGCAGGATTAATACCTGACAACCTCTTTTAAACTTTAGCAAGATCTGTTAGAGAAGATTATTTAAAATCAGCATCTGTGACTCCTTCATTAACCTTAATCTCTTTTACAATAAAATCGAATTTTTGAGGACCCATGCTTTGAGAAAGTATAAAGGGAAATTTCACACCTTTAACTTCTTTGTAGTCTTTATAAAATGACTCAACAGCCCCATTCTTATTCACCTGAACATCTTTTAACTTGAGACCGGTTTTTACACTGTAATAGGACGATCTTTCATCAGATAATTTTAGTTTATAAGCTTTTTCACCATCTACATCTTCAATTCCTTCCACTTTAAGATCTTTCTTTAACAATGAAAGTTCAGGAATTAACGCCAGATTATCTTCAAATTTTTTCAGTTCATCTGCAGAAAATTCTTTCTTCCGTCCCTGTGCTTCCACATATCCGGAATTACCATTTACAACTGTTTTATTCATTACATTACCCATTGCCGACATTTCCTGAAGAAACTTATTTCCATTCATCTTTTTAATAATCATAGTCAATTGCATTCCCTGAATGGTTGCTTCAGCCTTAACAAAAATGGATTTCATCTTATTGATGTTTTCTATTCCTCCAATAGCCTTCAAGTAATTTTGAATAACGGTTTTACCTGTAATCCCTGCCGGCACAGCACTGTTGTAATCCGGTTTTTTTACAGGATTGGCATATTTATCATAATATTTAATCGGTAATCCTGTCTTCTCCAAATTTTTAAGAACTTCACTTCCTTTTCCCGCAACAATAATACGAGCATGATCTACCAAAAAGAACTTATTTGCAGCCCTTTTCACATCAGATACCGAAACAGCATTGATGTTTTTTAAATAATTGGTATAATAATCGGCTGGAAGATTCAGGGTTTTGATATCCATCGCAAATTCAGCAATGGTTTGCGGATTTTCAAGCGCAAGAACAAAATTACCTGTATATTTTGCCTTTGTATTCTTTAAAAGATCCGCATCAACAGGTTCTGTGCGAATACGTTTTATTTCTTTTATGGTTTCAACAACAGCGCTATCGGTTACGGCATTTCTCACTTTGGCAGTTGTTCTGAATCTCGCAACATATCTGCTATCATTGATGTAAGAATAAGATCCGTAAGTATAACCGTGTTTTTCTCTAAGATTCATGTTCAGATATCCGTTAAAACCTCCGCCAAGAATCTCATTAGCCATTAATGCGGCATAATAATCTGGATCCTTCTTATGAAGAACTATTTTATTGGTCAGTGAAATATTGGATTGTACCGCATTGGGAACATCAACAAAATCGATTTCTGTTTTTGCAACATTAGGTAATGCTTCAGGTACTTTTACATTCTTTAAATCACCTTTCTTCCAGTTTTTAAAGTATTTTTCTACACTTTTTTTAACTTTGTTAAACTCTACATCACCTACAACAACCAGATATGCCTTTGCAGGATGAAAATTTGACTTATACAATGCTTTAACATCATCAAAAGTAATGTTGTTCAGGCTTTCTTCTGTTATAAATTCCCCGAAAGGGTGATGCACACCAAACACCAAAGCCCTGCCTACACGAGAGGCGATTGTATTAACATTCTTTTCAGAGGATTTTAAACCCTGGATCATCTTTTCTTTATCTTTATTAAACTCTTCTTCACTAAAAAGCGGATGCATGGTAGCATCGGCCATCAATTCAAGAATTTTGTCAGAATACTGGGTTAACGAACTTGCTATTGCACCATTATCACTAAAACCGATATAAGCACCGAGGAAATCCACCTCTTCATTAAATTTATCTTTCGGGATACTTGTTGTACCGTTACCGAGCAAGCTTCCCAACAAACCGGATACACCTGCTTTTTTTCCTTCTGTAACAGGTACACGATCCAATCGTAGACTGTAGGTTACTTTTGGTAATTTATGATTCTCAACTACCAGAACCTCAAGACCATTACTCAACTTAAATTCTTTTGGATTATCTAGTGATATTTTGGGAGAAGGTCCGGGTTTAGGGGGGTGAGATCTGTCGATCTGAGCGAACAGACCAGTAGATATCAGTAAAAATGCTATGATAAAATATATATTTTTTTTCATGGTATACTATCTTTTATTTTTTGTCTTTTTTGGGTAAATATTTAAGAACCAACCTCTGATTTGGGTTTAGGTATTTGCGGGCAACTTTTTGTATTTCCTCCCGTGTAATAGATCTGTAGATCTTGATCTCGTCATTAATCAGATTGGTATCACCATATAAAAGGTAATACCTTGCCAGTGAATTGGCAATTCCTGCCACACTTGAATTGGCATTGACAAAACCATTCTCAAACTTATTCTGTAATTTCTTATAATCTCTTTCTGAGATCAGATTATTTTGCAGTTTAACGATCTCATCATCAATTTCTTTTAAAATTGCATCAAGATCAGTATTTCCCAAAGGCATACCAAAAATTATATAAAGACCATAATCCTCCAACGCTCTATTAATGGCGCCCACCTGCAAACACATTTTCTTTTCATCTACCAGTCTTTTATACAAACGCGAACTCTTTCCATTGCTCAAATAAGTGGAGATCATATCTAAAACATAAGCGTCTCTCTCTTTAAAGGATGGAGTACGGTAACTTGCCATGATGGCCGGGATCTGGATATTCGAATCATAAGCTTCGGCATAAATGGTTTCTTTGATCGGTTCTTCTACGATCTTTTTCCTTACGATATCCTTCCCTCTGGGAATAGGTCCGAAATAATCCTTGATCATCTTCTTAACCTTAGGAATATCAATATCTCCGGCTACTACAAGTACCGCATTATTAGGAATATAAAACTTCTTATTGAAAGCAATGAATTCATCAAGGGTAGCGGCATCAAGATCTTCCATTTTTCCTATAACCGTTCCTTTGTATGGATGTTTTTTAAAGACATTCTTTTTTACATATTCTAAAAACCGACCATAAGGCTGATTGTCAACCCGCATACGTTTTTCTTCTTTTACCACCTCATTCTGGGTATCTACTCCTATCTGATTGATTACAGGATGCATCATCCTTTCTGATTCCATCCAGAGTCCGAGCTCTACATTATTAGAAGGAAATACTTCGAAATAATAAGTCCGGTCATCAGTGGTATTGGCATTATTTTTTCCTCCGTTCGAACTTACAATATTAAACCATTCTCCTCTTTTGATATTCTTTGTTCCCTCAAAGAGCAGATGTTCAAAAAAATGGGCGAAACCCGTACGATTGGGATTTTCATCCTTGGAACCAACATGGTACATTACCGATGTTACTGCAACCGGAACCGTTTTATCCTGATGCAGGATAACATGTAAACCATTGGGCAGGTTGTACTCTTCAAATTTCACTTTCTGAGCAAAAACCACTGAAGCGGTTAATACCAGAAAAGTCATTAATAATAAGTGTTTTTTCATGTGATTAAATTTATATAATTAGGTTGATATTCATTAATTAAATTGATTTCTGTTCTTCTCTGTTTACACGATCAACTGAAAAAGCCGGTAAACATACCGAAATATATTCACAGGCTTCTTTAAACGGATTAGAATACTGAACTCGCGTTCCTTTATCAATCCTTATAGATTCTCCATCATTTAAAACAAGCGTTTCTCCATCGATCACAATCTGTTTTTTACCACGGATCACATAAGTATATTCATCAAAATCAGGCGTTTGAAAAGGTTCACTCCATCCTGAAAGTGCAATCATCTGCACCAGACTCAATAGATCCCGGGTGGATTGGCCAAAATGTTCCTCAATGAGCTTTCCATTATCAGCAGGAACAATAAAGGGAGTTGTTTGTTTATAAAATTTCTTCATTCTTTAAAGAGCACATCCTAATTGAACCAGATATCAATATATTTGATCTTTGCCTGATCAGGAACCTGATCTTTACTGATCATGTTCATATCCAGTTCCTTCAGTCCGAGATCTTTTTTATTCAATGCGATAGTTGCATTCAATTCATCTATGTAGACCAGTGCCGAAGTAAATGTAGGATCTATTTTTTTAATGGTATAATTGGCATTCACATCCTTAAAAACAGAACTTGTCGAAACGCCCTTTTCTGTTTTATATTTCGGAGAAAAGATCTGAACCCGCTCAATAAACTGTGTAGAATCTTTCGGGATCAACGGATAAACGGTAAGAAGATGTTCACCTCCTTTTTTAAAAATTGCATATTCATTTACATAGTTCTTTCCCTCCGGGATCTTTACAATCGAATCTTCTTCAAAAAGCTTAAAAAGTTGCTCTTTGGTGGTATTTTTAGTTATTCCTCCAACATCATTTTTCTTAATGATAGCTGTATCATTTTGTTTACACTGAATGAACAGGAGAGGGACAAATAATAATAACAATTTTTTCATTTTTATCTGAGTTTTCTATAATTAAATTATTTAAACATTTTATTAAGTACACCAAATACACCTCTAATAAAGGTAGCACTGGTAACTGTTTTAAGAAGTTGCTTTTTTATATAATCATCAGGTTTTTGTGCCGATAACTTTTTATTTGATGACTTACTGCTTTTAACTTTTTTTTCTGAATGTTCTTTGGTTGCTGCTATCTTTTTATTTAAAAGTTCGTAAGCGCTTTCCCTGTCGATCTCTTCATTGTACTTTCCTGAGATCTCAGATTTTTGAATTACCTCCTGGATCTCTGCATCAGTAAGAATATCCATTCTGCTCATTGGAGCACGCAACATAGTTCTGGCCAAAGGTGTAGGAATTCCTTTCTCGTTTAATGCTGAAATAAAGGCCTCTCCTATTCCCAGTTGTGTCAGATCCTTTGCTGTATCATAATATTCAGTCAACGGATAATTCTCTGCAACCAGTTTGATGGCTTTTCTGTCTTTTGCCGTAAATGCCCTTAGTGCATGCTGAACTTTTAATCCTAACTGAGAAAGCACATCCGCAGGAATGTCATTCGGATTCTGCGTTACAAAATACACCCCGATCCCTTTTGAACGGATCAGTTTAATGGTACTTTCCAGCTGATTGAGCAAAGTCTTAGAAGCATTTTCAAATACAAGGTGTGCTTCATCAATAAACAGGACAAGCTCCGGACGATCGCTGTCGCCAATTTCAGGGAAAGTCTGATAGATCTCCGCCAACAACTGCAGCATAAAGGTAGAAAAGAGTTTGGGACGATCCTGAATATCGGTCAAACGCAGGATAGAGATTATTCCCCTGCCGTTTTCGTCTACACGAACCAGATCCTGAACTTCAAAGGATTTTTCACCAAAGAAAAGATCACCTCCCTGCTGTTCAAGTTCTACTACTCTACGCAAAATGGCTCCTGTTGAAGAGGAAGAAATTCTTCCGTAAGCATCCTCAAATTCTTTTTTCCCTTCCCGTGTTGCATACTGAAGTATCTTTTTAAAATCTTTTAAATCAAGTAACGGAAGGTCATTATTATCACAATACTGAAACAATACCGATACTATTCCGCTTTGAACCTCAGAAAGATCGAGAATTCTCGATAAGAGTACCGGACCAAATTCAGAAACGGTAGCTCTGAGCCGGGTACCATTCTGTTTTGAAATGGTCAGGATCTCCACCGGAAAACCTTTGGGTTCATAGGGTAAACCTATTTTCTGATGTCGTTTGGTAATATGATCATTTTCTTCCCCCGGTTTAGCCAGTCCGCTTAAATCACCTTTAACATCCATCAAAAGAACCGGAATTCCGTTATCAGAAAGATTTTCTGCAAAGATCTGAAGGGTTTTCGATTTACCTGTTCCGGTAGCTCCGGCAATCAGGCCATGACGGTTTAAGGTTTTTAACGGGATCTTTACATAAGAATTGGTCAGGGTCTCTTCTCCCAGCATGGCAGCTCCCATCACTATGGCATCTTTTTTAGTACGATACCCTTTTTCTATAATTTCTATAAAATCTTGTTTGTGAGACATTGATTAATTTTGGTCTAAAAATACTTTAAAAATTTGAAAGTTGAAAATTATTAAGGGTTTTAAATATCTTTGCAAAATAAAATTTAAGTTTGGATACAGAAAAACAAGCATTATTAAAACAGGGAATGGTTCTTCCGTTTATGGAAGAATTCTATAGCATACAGGGAGAAGGATTCCACACCGGAAAAGCCGCATATTTTATACGGATTGGTGGCTGTGATGTAGGTTGCCACTGGTGTGACGTTAAAGAAAGCTGGAATCCCGATCTGCATCCAGCCACATCAACCGATCAGGTGGTGAAAAATGCCAAAAAATATGCTAAAACCGTTGTAGTAACCGGTGGAGAACCCCTTACCTGGAATATGGATTACCTTACAAAAAAGCTTCACGAAGAACAGCTTAAAATTCATATTGAAACCTCGGGTTCTTATGATATTTCAGGAGAATGGGACTGGATTTGTCTATCGCCGAAAAGAACAAAATTACCTAAAAAGAAGATCTACGGCCTGGCTGACGAATTAAAGATCATCATCAACACCAAACAGGATCTGATCTTTGCCGAAGAACAGGCGAAAAAAGTAACCGGTTCCTGCGAATTATTTTTACAGCCCGAATGGAGTAAAAGAGAAAAAATGATCCCTGTAATCATCGATTATGTATTAAAATATCCGAAGTGGAAGATCTCTTTACAAACCCACAAATACCTTCATATTCCTTAGAGATTTACAGATAAAATAACTTATAACAAATTGATAATACATAATATACATTTATCCTTGTCAGTTCGAGCGCAGTCGAGAACCTATCATAACTCAAAAAAAAATCTTTACTACAAGACCGTTGCAATACTCTTTTGAAATATGAAATAAAGACAATTCTTTGCCCAACTTCTTCCTACTCTAAAAAACCTGCTTCGTCAGCAAGGCGAGCCTGCCTTTGCCGGCAGGCAGGTTAAGTCCTCATAAACAAAAGTTTACTGCGGGTTAATTTTCTTTCGAGCGTCGAATTTGAACAAATGATTGCCTTTTGCAACAGTCTTACTACACCTGCCAGACCATTAGTTATTTGATTATGTAACTAACTATTCACCTTAGAGATTTATATTTTTTCAGCAACCAGTTCCATGGCCTTTTCAAAGGTTTCATCGGCATCCAGATCGCTGTTATCCAGTAAAACAGCATCCTTAGCCATGATAAGTGGAGAGTCTTCTCTGTTGGTATCAATATGATCTCTTTCGGTTACATTTTTTATAACTTCTTGCAGATTAACATTTTCTCCTTTAGCGATCATTTCTTTATATCTTCTCTGAGCCCGTTTTTCAGCGGAGGCTGTCATAAAGATCTTTAATTCCGCATCCGGGAAGACAACGGTTCCGATATCCCTGCCATCCATAACCACACCTTTATCTTTACCGATTTTTTGCTGTTGTTCCACCAGTTTCTTTCTCACCTCAGAAACTTCAGCGATCCGGCTTACCAAATTTGAAATTTCGAGATTCCGGATCTTTTCTTCAACATTCTCTCCATTGAGATATATTTCCGCATGACCTAGATCTTTATTAAAAATAAATTTCAGATCGATCTGATTGAGTTTTGAAACTAATTCCTCTTTCTTAAAGACGTCCTTTGAAATTAAATGATTTTTTACAGCAAAATAAGTAACTGCCCGGTACATGGCACCGGTATCTACATACACATATCCAAGTGTCTCTGCCATTCTTTTTGCAATGGTGCTTTTTCCTGTTGACGAATAGCCATCAATGGCAATATTTATTTTTTTCTTCATTTTAAAAACCTCTTCTGTTCAGATCAAAAATTAATGTAAATGTACTGGTGTTACTAACCGGATGGTATTTTGTAAAAGCATAATCAAATCTTATTCTTCCTATTTCAATTCCGAAACCGGCACTGACTCCAGCAAAGGTTCTGCTTTGGGACAGTTTAAGTTCGGCCGCACGCCTAAAATTATACCCCAAACGAATATTAAAATTCTTTCCGGGAAAGAATTCTGCTCCAATCACTACATGCCTGATCGCATTTTTAAAAAAATTGATATTCTCCTCTTCTGTATTTCCGTCAAAATCTGTCTTAGCATTTGATGGGTTAGGTACTGCAAGATTCCATTTCTGGAGATTGCTTAAAGTAAAATGCCATGTAATTGGCACATCCCCAACACTGTAAAAGGCCCCGGCAGCCACTTCAAAAGGAAGATCTTCTCTTTCTTCAGTATAAGGCGCCACCTGATAACCTAAATTTCTTACCACTACCGTAAATCCATAAGGCCTGCATTCTGAAAAATAATACACTCCCATATCTAAAGCAGCTCCAAAAGAAGTATAATTCTCAATTTTTGAACTAATCAGCTTCCCATTTGCCCCAATATAGAAATCCGACCGGGGAATTTGATAAGCGTAACCCACTGAAAAGGCCAGATCTCTTGAAGAAAAATCACCTGTTTCCACTCCGTTCTCATCTGCACCAATAAATTCGCCATAATCTATATACTGAATTCCGGCCTGTAAAGTTCCAAAATGCCGGTTGATCATATGAGCAAAGCTTGCTGAACCTATATTTACATCCGTGAGATAATTGATATAACTCACCGAAGCCTTATTATCGATAGATTCATCGATCATACTCGGATTCCACAAGGCCTCATTCACATCGTTTCTGAGGGTATAGATCTCCCCTCCTAATGCAGCCTGCCTTGCTGAGGGCGGAATATTCAGAAAATTATAAATCCGCTCTCCCCCAACTTGGGCATTTGCAAAAGAAAAGAATAAGATCAGGATGTATAAAAGGGATCTTTTCATTTCATCACAAAGAAAAAATAAAAAAATTGGATAACCTAAATTTCAATGAAAATATGTGAAATTATGATTCAGTGAAGCGGTGAAACAGGGATAAAGTGAAGCGGTGAAACGGAGAAGTGGTGAAATGTTGAAATTTATTCTTGGGAGAGGTAAAGTAAGAGGAATTTTTACTATTCCTGTTTTGCCTGCTTTGC
Source organism: Flavobacteriia bacterium (assembly GCA_003973375.1). GTDB lineage: Bacteria > Bacteroidota > Bacteroidia > Flavobacteriales > Flavobacteriaceae > Namhaeicola. Next base: position 4,540 of record QNYL01000203.1, on the reverse strand, counting down.
ATACAGGATTCGACAATGAAAGAATCAAACCTACTTAATTTATATCTACATATTTAACGTGATAGCGTCAATAAAAACTCAAATAATCTTGACAAATGCCTCTTTAGAATATTCTCTTTTACGCAATCTCGAATCACTTTGCTGTTTTTTTCAAGCAAATGAATATACGTATCACCCATTTCAGCAGCCACTTTATAAGCAACATGGATCAGCTGCCTGAAATTCGGGTTATAATCAGGATGACCGGGAATATGACGCAATGTACCGGCAAACTTATCTCCATTCCAACCGGATACTTCATCAGGGGAGGGTAATTGAGATTCATCTATATCGATAACATCGGCGTAAGGACGGCAAAGCTCCTCTTTTCTGTCAAGAGCCTGAATATAGATCTCTTTTGCCAATGTGAGTCCTTCATCACCCGAAATTGCAAGTCCGATTACCTCTTCCAGCCAGGTAGTACCTGCTGTTTTAATATGAATTCCTTTGTTGTATTTTTTCAGAACCTCTGCCATTACCGGATAAATCGAAAACTTATCAGAACCGGAATGAACGCTCAGCTTCAGATCTTCAGGAAGACCAAAATGACCAATCGCATAATCTATTACCAGTATATCCTGCTCAAATTCTTTTGCAAATTGTTTTATATCTCCCTTATAATCAACCCCTTTATTAAAACGTCCTGTAAATTTAGGCGCCAGGGTTTGCACAGGGATCTTTTCATCAGCGATCATTTTTAAAATAAAGAACATCTCTACCGGAGTTTGCGGTTCTTCCACTTCATCCATTGAGATTTCGGTAATAAAATTGCCTTTCCCTTTAGCTTTTTCAATATGCCGATAGATTTTTCCCGCCTGTTTTACAGCAGCCAGATATTTATTAGCTACAAGATCAAGCAATTCTTCATCAATTGAAACAGAATTACCAATTCCCTCAATGTCTATACGATCTCCTAATGTCTTACAGGACTCTTTAAAGCTCTTGATATTTTCTTCCGGAGATTTCTTACCGATATATTCAGCCACATCCAGTGTAAAGAAATCGGAATGTTCGATAAAACGCCCGACATTCTTCAGATTGATATGATCGGCATCTACAAAATAATTTCCTTTCCAGCCTGATTCTTTTACAGCAGTATCTGCTTCCTTTCTGGTTCCTTCGGGCTCAGAATTTACAATATCATGTTCACGGTTGGATTTATTCCATACCGGAGTAATATTTATTCCTTCATTATTTGCTTCCACAATGGCACTCAGTTGTGCTGCACCTTCGTGATTGAACCGGTCTCCGATTCCAAAACTGTATTTCCCTAAGTTCATTGATTATTAAATTGAATAATTTATCTGATCTGTTCTTTTTTTAAATAAACCATATTTTATTTCCTCCTGACTTGTCCAAAATTAAAGAAAAGCAATCCCTTCTTCAAGTAATCTCTTGTATTTTTCATCATCAAACTCATATAAATAAGGCGCTTTATGGGCACCTCCGCTATAAAATTTTTCCTTTCGGATGAGCACATCAAGTTTTAATATTTTTTTCTGAAAATTACCTCTGTCCAGTTTTTTTTGAAGAATCGATTCATATAATCTTTGCAGATCATTCATCGTAAACTGTTTTGGAAGCAATGCTTTTCCGATAGGTAAATAATCCAGTTGTTTTTTAATTTTCTCAATTGCCTTATCAACAATCTGATTGTGGTCGAACATAAGCTCTGCTAAACCTGAAACAGGTTTCCAGTCGCAGTCATCGCTGTAAAGTCCCGCTTTTATATCACACTGGTTGATATCAACCAAAGCCAGAAAAGCCGTACTGATAAAGCGCTGCTTAAACCACTCTTCTGTAAATGGAGAATTAAGCTTGCCTTTTCTTAAATCATCCAGTACTTGGTCGATATCTCTGCGCTTATATTTTCCAAAAGTATAGAACTGTTCCAAAAAAGAATATTCCACACCTGTTCGCTCTTTTAATACACGAGTTGCAGCATCATTTAAATCCTCATCTTTATAAATAAAACCTCCGGGCAGAGCCCATTTATCAGTACTGAACTGTTTCACCATTAAAACCTGCAACTCATAATTTTTATAGCCCACAATAACACAATCTACGGAGTGCCCCGGGATACTTTGTTTGATCTGCGATTCTAAATTTTTTAAAAAATCATTCTGATTTTTTTTCATGTTTTTACTGTTCTATAAAGAAATAAGAAAAACCAAATGTAATATTATTCCTAATAAATCATACTAAATCTATTTAAAATCTGATAAATCTATCAAGAATGAATGCTATCCGGTTGATCAGAACCAAACTAAAATGTTAACTTAACAAGTTAAAGAAATTACGTAGCCGAAAGCTGATTATCCGGAAAATTTTAAGAAAGATAAAAATTAGATATCTATTTTATTCCTGAAAACTTCTGTTAACTTTTTACAAAAAATTTCCTCTTCCACCTCCTCCACCAAATCCGAATGAATTTTACAATTTAAACCGAAAAAAATAAGTAACCATATTCTTCAGTAAAGCTATTCTTCCGAATTTCTTTCTAACGAATGATCATTTTCAATTCAATTTTATTTAGTGTTTGTCTATAAAGTGCTTGATTCGATGACTATATAGACAGACACTATTTAGCAGAGAAACAGAGAATACGAATTTCTTTCGGCTTTAGCTTTACCGATATGGTATCTGAATACCGGTAAGCAGATTTTAACCCATCTGTGTCGTTTTTTATTGGAGAAGATAATTTATAAGTGTTTCGTGATTTACTCACTCCTAATTTACGATCCAGTATCAGCTCGTAGGTTCTTTCTTCATCAGATGGATTGTGAATGGAAATATAGCCTTGATCATCATTCCATGCAGTATATCCATATACAGCATGATCTCTGGGATTTCCACCATGCATTTTCACATTTTTAAAAGTAGGAAAAACCTTATAGGACCACTTTAGACCTTCTGCCAATACATCCCAGTCCTTATCGCTGAGTTTTGCAGTTTTTAGATACAATTCAATAAATCCTGTGCCTCTGGAAATGTTCATAAACAGATATCCCCTGAAAGTATCTATATCCTCTCCCGTTTTAACTTTCTTTGGCTCGTGATTGAATATAGCACTCATAGGAAACTTTGTATTCTCTGTTTTCCAGATCTCATAATACACACCATCTCTGTAGATAAGCTCCTCCGTTCTTCCACTGCCGCCGGCAGCATCGCCTGCGTTGATCATCCATACCACATCAACGTACTGTAACCACCAGGGACTAAGATATGCTCCATTGGTAATGGCAATAAACACATCCGGATTTATGGCTGCCATTTTTTTAAAGATATCCATCAGACGTTCTGTTCCATTTACCAGATAATAGGTCTTCAATTCGTCATATCTGGCATCATTTAGTCTTTTATCACCGGCAGTCAGACTATCATCTACTAATTGACTCATCAAAGGGGTTCCTCTTCCTTTTATTTCAAACTCCCGTATGATTAAATGACCAAAAATACCATCAAACTTAAAATACCCAATTCCCTGGTCGGTTAGTTCAAGAATTCGTTCTTCCAGCTTTTTCATGTATTTGGGACCGGTCATTGACATCGTTGTTTCTAACCGCTCAAATCCGTCCTTTTCTAATTTCTTTGTCATGGGATTAGCACCGAAAAAACAACCCGGACTTAACCATAAACCGAGTTTAGAATCTAAGGCGTTTACGGTTTTAAAGGAGGTCTCAAAATTTGAATCAAATTTATCGTTCACTTTCCACAGGGTATCTGACCAGTTAGATTCTTCTCTCCTGCTATCCTGCCAGCCATCATCAATAACATATGCATTCAAAGGTTTTACACCTCTTTTTACTACCAATTCATTATGCACTTTTTGAGCACTTTTATTGAAACTGATTTTATTTACCCCTCTTCCCAGATCAAACCACGTATTGTATTGTATTTGTAACTTCAATGGGCGGATTCGGATATCATCGATATATTTATAGAAAGCGTCATCTATAAACGGGTATTCATCTGCAACTCCTAAAACCGATTTATAAGAAGTATATTGCTGACCTGCATCAAGTTGATTTCCCCATAAATATCCACAGTTCAATTCTTTATTTATCACATAATTAGAGGCTGCAGGAAATTCTATTCCCCAAAATGTAACACTATTAGCATCATACAATGGCTGTCCTAATCCCGGCTTCCAATTGGCTCTGCCTTTTGCTGTTATTGCTTTGATCTTATACGCTTGCTGCGCACCTTCAGCACCCAGCACCTCAACGTCGATACGTTCTAACGTAATCTTATTTTGAGGGATTATTTCGATGTACTTCCTGCTGTACCGTTCATTTTCTACAAGCAAATAATGTACATTTACAATAATTCCATACTGCTTGTTCTCAAGATTAGCAACCACTTCCTGTACATTATTTGTTTTGGATTTTCGGATGCTGTTTACCTTAAAGTTTTCTGCAGTTAAAATTACATCACCTTCAACTTCACTGGTTCCTTTCGATATTCGGATTCTAAATTCTTTATCAGTCTTTGGAACAAG
>QNYL01000014.1 GCA_003973375.1 Flavobacteriia bacterium | reverse complement strand
TAAAAAAAGACTCCATGGATAAAACGCTGCACATACTCAATGGCGACAGTACTGCTGCGATCTTTTCCGATTCAGGCTTGTCCGGCAAAACACTGGTATGGAGGGAAATGCTTTGTGAAGGACCTTTGCACAAAAATGTGGGAAGTGATGCCTTCTGGATAAAACGTTATGTTTTTTTTGAAGATACAATGGGGGTTGACAGATTGAGTTATTTTGACAGATCGATCAGGGAAATACTTAAGATCGAGGATAATGATGAGTATAACGAAGTGGTTTTATGGTTTGAATACGATCTCTTCTGCCAGGTCAATCTGTTGGCTGCCTGTAGTTTTCTGCTGAAAAATTACAGAAAGGATATTCGTTATCATCTGGTTTGCACCGGAAAAGAGAAAGGGAAGAAAGAACTTCAAAGCCTGTCAGACTACCCTGCGGAAAGCTATAAGGATCTGTACAAAAACCGTATAAAACTTACACGGAACGATCTGCTTTTTGCACAACAATGCTGGGAGCTTTATGCAGACAATGATCAAAAAGTATTAAGGGAATTCGATTTTGATCAAAATAAGAAATTCAGATATTTACAGGCTGCCATCGATCAGCATCTGATGCGTTTTCCCGATAAGAATGGCCTGGATCAGATAGACAGGAAGATCATTGAACTTTCAAAAGAAGGAACTGACGAGGGAAATCTTGTAAAAGAACTTCTGAATTGGCAGAGAAAAGAAAGCGTTTACGGGTTTGGAGATCTGCAATATGAAAACAAAATAAAAAAACTTAAAGAAAAGGGAATCCTATAAAAATGAAGATCACAAAAGAAAAACTCTATAAAAGGCAAACTACATTAGCCGAAATAGGAGAACACGGACAGGAAAGGTTACAGGAAGCAGAAATACTGATTATAGGTTGCGGCGGTTTGGGAAGTGCAGCGGCAATTTATCTTGCAGCTACAGGAATTGGTGCCATTCATCTGGTAGATTTTGATGTAGTAAATGTTTCTAATCTCCATCGGCAGGTTTTTTACAAGCCTTCTGATATTGGCAGGCCCAAAGCCGAAGTTCTCGCTGAATACATCCGGTCGATCTCTCCCTTTGTTGAGGTAACCTACTCTACCGAAGCAATTAATAAAGCCAATGCAATCGATCTGATCGATCAGTTTGCCATTGCACTGGATTGCACGGATAGCCTGCCTACAAAATACCTGATCAATGATGTTTGTGTAATTACCGATACTATTTTGGTTTATGGCTCGCTGTATAAATACGATGGTTATGTAGCTACTTTTGGTATGACCAAAGACAACAAAAGAACAGCCAACCTGAGGGATGCCTTCCCGGAAATGGGCTCGCAAAAAATGCCCAGTTGTGCTGAAACAGGCACTTTAAATACTATTGTTGGTATCATTGGAATCATGCAGGCCAATGAAGTGATTAAAATTGTTACGCATACCGGAGAGCCTTTGATGAATCAGATCCTGATTTACAACAGCCTAGACAATTCACAATATAAAATGAAGCTCAGCAGTGAGCCCTGCTATAAAAAAGCGGAAAAAGGCTGTATTTTAAAAACCTTTAAGAAAGAAAAATATGTAGATCCGGGCTGTGAAATTCCGGAAGAAAGCCATGTGCTGAGCCTTGAGGAAGTTTTAAAAAACAAAGATCTCGAGATCATTTCTTTAACAGAAACTGAAGAAACCGACCTGCCCTTTGAGATTTCCAGGCGGATCCCTTTTTCAGAATTTAAACCTGATACGGTAAACTGGGAAAAGGAAAAACAATATTTACTGGTTTGTATGAAGGGTATTACCAGTTACAGCGCTGTAAAGATCATCAGGGAAAATTATCCTGAAATTAAAGTATTCAGCCTGCAAAACGGAATTGAATTCCTGTAAATTATGAAAAAACCTATTGATTTCTATATCGCTGAAAAGGAAAAATTCATTGTAATTCTTTCCTCCTTAAAGAAAAGACTTTCAATTTTAAGTTTACTGCGTCTTAGTGTTTTTTTGCTGACCGTTTTCGGAATCTATTTCTTTTTCGGAAAATTAAATCTTGTAATTCCTGTTTTGCTTTCCGGAATAATCCTTTTTGCTTTTTTGGTTAGCAAACACAATGACCTGTTGTATAAAAAGAACAAAACCCTTAAACTGATTGGGATCAATCAACTGGAGATCGATGTGATCAACGGGGATCTGAGCAGGCTCGATAAAGGAAAAGAATTTCTCGATCCTGAACATTATTTCAGTTATGACATCGACCTGTTTGGTGAGGGTTCTTTTTTTCAGTTCATCAACCGCACTGCAACAAAGAACGGAAAACAAAAACTGGCCGACACACTTACAGGAAATGATATTGACCATATTACGGAGAAACAGGAAGCCGTTAAAGAACTCTCTCAAAAACCTGAGTGGAGGCAGGATTATGTGGCTACAGCCGAAATGATAAGGGTAGATACCGATTCGGAAAGCATTTTAAAATGGATGAAGAAATACAAATCCTTTGTCCCTACATCATTCTCGTTTATCCCAACGGTCTTTAGTGTTCTTTCACTACTGAGTTTTATTGCTCTTTCTTTAGAGCTTATCCCTTTCTCGGTTGTTCTCCTTTGGTTTTTTGTTGGATTGACGATCATTTTCTTTTATATCAAAAAGATCAATCATTTGTATGAAAAGGCCAATAAGGTAAAGGGTAATTTCAACCAGTACCACAAACTGCTCGATCTGATAGAAAAACAGGAATTTACCGCCAAAAACCTAATCACAAGGCAAAATGAGATCCGTTCCGAAAAGGAAAAAGCTTCGGTGATCTTTAAAAAATTCTCAAAAATTCTCGATGCCTTTGATCAGAGGAACAATATGATCTTCGGTATTCTGGGCAACGGGTTTTTGCTGTGGGATCTGCAACAAAGCTATAAGATTGAAGAATGGTTGAGAAAGTATCATGATAAAGTAGAACACTGGTTTGATGTTATTGCCTATTTCGACGCTCAAAACAGCCTGGCAAATTACGTTTTTAATCATCCGGAATACACTTTTCCCGAGATCACAAATAAAGAAAAAGTGATCGATTCTAAGAAACTGGGGCATCCGCTGATCGATCCTGAACAAAGAATTGACAACGATTTTGACATTGCAGAAAAGGAGTTCTTTATCATTACCGGAGCCAATATGGCCGGGAAAAGTACTTTTTTACGCACGGTTTCATTGAGTATTGTGATGTCAAATATTGGTTTGCCGGTATGTTCTGAAAAGTTTGTCTATCATCCGATAAAACTCATTACCAGCATGCGCACTTCCGATTCGCTTTCCAAAGATGAATCCTATTTCTTTTCTGAGCTGAAACGGCTCAAATTTATAGTTGATGAGATTTCAAAGGACAGGTATTTTATAGTTCTGGATGAAATATTAAAAGGTACCAACAGCAAGGACAAGGCCATCGGATCTAAAAAGTTTGTCATGAGACTGGTTAATTCCGGTTCAACCGGAATAATTGCCACACACGACCTGAGTTTATGTGAGATTGAAAAAGATTTTACACAGATCAGAAATAAATATTTTGATGCAGAGATCGTTAATGATGAACTTCTGTTCGATTACAGATTAAAACAGGGTATTTGTAAAAATATGAATGCTTCTTTTCTGCTAAAAAAGATGAAGATTGTATAAAAAACAGACCTTCAAATGAATCATTTATATTTTGACCGGGAAGAATTTACAGGAAAAGATTACACACAAAACCCACTTGAAAAAGGCGTATATGAAAATTGTAATCTAAGTATGGCAAAACTCAGCAATACCTCCTTAAAAGATAGCCTTTTTAAAAACTCTAAACTGATGGGATTACATTTAAAAATTAGTTTCTAATCAGTGTTAAGTTTTCGAAGTTTATGATAAACTTTCTCTGTCTTCCCCCTTGCCAGAGTGAAAACGGCGGGCAGGTTTGCGTTTCTTTGTGATACAGCTATTGTACAAAGCGGCACAAAGATAAAAAAAGTCATCGTAAGCAGTTACCATTATTGCTTTTCAGTACACTGATTGGTTCCCCAGACTTTACTGCAGATAAAATTTCAAAATAAACAAGGCTGCAAGTATATACATTACCAATGATACATCTTTAAATTTACCTGTGAATACTTTTATGAACACATACGCAAGCATTCCAAAAACAATACCATCAGCTATACTATACGTAAGCGGCATCATTATTATTGTAAAAAAAGCAGGAATTGATTCTGAATAATCCTCAAAATTGATACTCAAAACAGGAGTCATCATAAACAAACCAACAATAAACAGAGCGGGAGCAGTTGCAGCACCTGGAATCATAATAAAAAGAGGTGCAAAAAAGAGCGCTATAAAGAACATCACGGCAACTGAAAAAGCAGTAAGTCCTGTACGTCCTCCCTCGGAAACTCCGGAAGCACTTTCTACATAAGTTGTAACGGTTGAAGTACCAAGCATGGCTCCAAAAGTAGTACCGATTGCATCGGAAAAAAGGGCTTGTTTTACTCTTGGAATCTTTCCTTCCTTGGTAAGCATTCCCGCTTTGTCTGATACCCCTACCAGGGTGCCTACGGTGTCAAACATATCCACAAAAAGGAAAGTGAAGAGAATGATCACCATATCAACAGTAAATACTTTGCTGAAATCAAATTTAAAAAGAATAGGCTCTAATGAGGGAGGAAGACTCATTATTCCCCCTTCGGGAAGATGTGTTACCCCAAGAATCATGGCAGCAACTGTTGAACTTAAAATTCCTATTAATAAAGAACCTTTAACATTCAAAACCAGTAGTACTGCCGTAACAATTATCCCGAAAAGCGCTACCAGTACGGTTGGAGAGCTTAGATCTCCCAGGCCAACAAGTACCGCATCATTGTTTACAATAATACCGGAATTTTGTAAGCCGATAAAGGCGATAAATAAACCTATACCCGCAGATATGGCATGCTTTATATTTTTAGGAATGGCATTTATGATCATTTCACGGATATTAAATGCGGTAAGGATTATGAATATAATACCTTCAAGAAAAACGGCAGTAAGGGCAAATTCCCAGGTATATCCCATTGTAAGTACTACGGTGTAGGCAAAAAAAGCATTGAGTCCCATACCGGGAGCCAAAGCAAAAGGAAGTTTTGCTATTAATGCCATTGCAAGTGTTGCAACTATAGCACTTACAGCTGTAGCGGTAAACAGCGCCGCTTTATCCATACCTGTTACCCCTAAAATACTGGGATTTACAGCAAGGATATACGCCATTGTCATAAATGTGGTAATTCCAGCAATAATCTCTGTTTTTACATTATTCTTGCTTTTATCAAAGCCAAATAGTTTTTCTAACATAATAATTTATCTTTATGGATTAAAAAGTTGCTTTTACAGCGATTGTCGGACGTACATAGAAGCCTTCAATATTACCGAAGTTATTACTGAATTCCACTTCACTTCCTACACTAAAGTGTTTATTAAAATTATACCATATCTGAGGTTCAGTAAGGAAGACGTATTCTGCATCGACATCTCCATCAAAGTTAAAATCGAGATCTTCTTTCCAGAAATCGGCAAATCCACTAAGTGTTAATTTATTATCGAAGAAATTTGCATACCATACTGTTGTCAACTGAAAAGAGGCTTTATTTTTGCCAATAATAGTTTTGTAAAGTACTTTAAAAGATGCTCCTTTTGAAAAATCAGAAGAATGAATTGAGTAGTCGACACCTGCTAAATATGATTCGTTAATCCGGTATCCAACATCTCCCTCCGGTGTATTAAACCTGCCAAAACCACCATCAAATTCAACGTGAATACCAAAAGGCATTTTTTCTGTTTTAAGAACCCTAGCTATTTCCCAGTAAACCAAACTGATCCCTTTGGTGCCTCCGGAATTATAATCCATATCAATAAAAAAGAATGTATTTCCATATTTATCGGGTTTAAACATCTCTACGGTAGTAGTTACATATTTTCTATCCTTGCCAAAATCGTAATGTAGCTGAATATTCTGAGAGAAAGATTTTATACCAAAAGATAATAAAAATAAGAGGAGTAATTTTGTTTTCATATACGTGTTTTTGTAAAATTAATATTTGAATTATTTGTTAATCAATTTATTTTGAGAATAAATAATTGCTTCAAAAATAATTAATTTATCAAAATATTCATTGTTGATTGATAAAATAATATTTAATTTTTTTTCTAAGGAAATTAATAGACTATGTATTGCCTTTTGCTGATATTTTGGCATGGTGAAAAGAGTCATCGGATGAATAATGGCTCCATTCCATTCATCAGAATTCTCTCATTAAAATGTGTTTATTATTTTGATAATTGAATTATAAAAAATATATTAGATAACGAAAAGAGGCCAAATCAAAGCTAGATTTTTTAAATGGTGTAAAGGTTGAAAAATCAACCCGATCAGGATTCTAGAGATGGGGTCATATTGGAAAATAGAATGGTGGAGCTTAGCTACCCCGAATACAATAATATCTAAAAGCAATCTAAACGTTCATGTTTTGGCAATTTTTCATTTATTGGACAATTTCTTTCCCAAGAAATATTTGAGTAAGAGGTTTTATATGCCGAAACCACGTAAACAACTAAAAACAAAGGTTTTACGTTATATACAATTTGAGAAATGAAAAACTTAACCAGAAGAAAATTTATTAAAAGAGGAATCTTAGCCTCAATGGGATTAGTTCTTTTAGATTCACTTTGGCTCGAGAAATATGTAATTGACTGGAATTACTTTGACATCTCAAAATCGGAAAAAGACAAAATTAAAATCATTCAAATTTCGGATTTACATTTTGACCAATTAAGATATTTTCACAAATCTATTACAAAAAAAATCAACTCAATAAAACCTGATTTAATATTTATAACTGGAGATTCTGTTGATAAAACAGAAAAAACAAAATCTCTAAATGAATTCCTTGAATTAATTGATAATTCGATTAAAAAGTATGCGATAACTGGAAATTGGGAATATTGGGGAAATGTAAATCTGACTGAACTTAAAAGTATTTATTCTAAAAATAATTGTGAATTATTAATAAATGAGAATAGAACGATTTCAATTAAAAATCGAGAAATCTCAATAATTGGAATTGACGATTTTGTTGGTGGAAACGCAGATTTTAAAAAAGCAGTTGAAAATCTAAAAGAAACTGAAACCAATATTGTTTTATCACATTGTCCTGAACACAGGGATACAATTACAAAACAAAAAGGAAATTTAAATATTGATTTAGTACTTTCTGGGCATACCCATGGAGGACAAATTACATTTTTAGGAATTGTTCCTTTCAAACCTCAAGGAAGTGGAAAATATTTAAAAGGTTGGTATAAAGAATCCGAACCGAAGATGTACATATCAAAAGGAATTGGAACAAGTATATTGCCAATCCGATTTGGGGCAAGAGCGGAAATGGTAGAAATGGAAATATAACAACTTTTGGCAACGCTTAAATTTTAGAATGGTTTTAGGCTAAGATTCAAAGGATTGTGTATTTTTATAGTGGATGTTTAATTCGTTACAAACTTTAACCCAACCCTTATTTATAAGTTTGAAATTATGAAAAAAATAACTGTAATTCTTTTTTTTTGTATAACGACTAACTTATATGCTCAACAAGAGTCAAACTGGAAGTTAGGTATAGAAATTTCTGAGGATAATCTATCAGGTGAAAATTATGTTAATACTAGTGGATTTATCAGTGGATATAAGATATCATATACAGACCTCAATTTTAGTATTGGAATATTGTCTGAATTCAATTTGAATGAGCGGATAACCTTAAGTTCAGGTCTATTCTTCTCAAACAAAAACCTTAGTGGAGCAATCATCTGTAATACTTGTGATGTAATCCCTACATTGATTAAACAGCAGTATTTGAGTGTCCCAGTTTCAGTTAGTTACGGAATTCTTAAATCAAGATTGATACCACATTTGAAATTTGGATTTATTAATAATATTAGCTTGATAAATGAATTAGACAATAGAAATGATTACTTTAGTAGCAATGGATATTTTTTAGAAGGGTTCGCTGGACTGTCGCTCTCCTATAAATTGGGGAAAAATTCTGAAATTGAAATAGGCTACAATTACCGAACGGCGTTAACGACAATGTATAAGGAAACTTCAATTGGCGACTTTACCCGTAACAGACTTATTACCAATAGCTTGTCAATAGGAGTGAAATACTTCCTTAAATAACATTGGCTAAACAAGACACTATCCAGTAAAGTGTGTAAATTAACGTGAATAATAGATAAAATGGAAGTGTTTTTTATTTGTGTTTTACACTGATATTGAGTATATTAAAGTAAATTTACACCTTCTTAGAAGGTCTTTGGCTAGCCCCTAAAAGGGGCTTTTTTGGTCTGTGTTAGAAATCAAATTTTTGTTGTTGTACCTCTATTTTCTCTTCTTTCTCTTTAGCTACAAAGTTAGGAAAAGCCTCAAGTTTATAACCACCTGCTAAGCAGATGGTTTTTTAAGGTGAAATAATAAAGGCACAAAAAGATAATTTTTCAGTTTGGTGATTTTATGGACAGGCACTATTCAGGGCTTAACTCGTGGCTCATCAGCCATTTGTAAAAATTTGGGTTGTTATAGGTTTTTGACCAGCTGTCGTGACCTGCTTTCGGATAAATAGTGAGTTTCGGATCTCCCCCTACTTTTTTCAAAGCACTAACCATTCTTTTGGAATTTTCAACAGGAACAACCTGATCTTTTGCTCCGTGAAAAACCCATATAGGCTTGTCTTTAAGCTTTTTTGCATTTTCTAAAAAAACATAATCCACACGTCCACAAATAGGAGCAACTGCTGCAAACATTTCCGGATGCTCAAGCGCCAGTTTCCAGGTACCATATCCTCCCATACTTAATCCTGTTAAATAAACTTTCTTAAAATTAATCCTGTTATTAAAAACAACATCCTTAATAAGCGTGGTGAGTACATCTACATCCCAGATCTTTCCTTTAGGACATTGAGGTGCTAAAATAACCGATTCCAGCTTGTTGCCTTCCTTCACATATTTTAACGGTCCGTGAATACTTAGTTTCGAGAGGTCGTTTCCTCGCTCACCGGAACCGTGTAAAAATACAATCAAAGGCCAGTCGTGTTTTGACTTTTTATATCCGTCAGGAAAATGCAAAATATAATTCACTGAAATGTCTTTAGTGATTTTTTTAATAAGTGTTTTTTCTTCATTCTGTGAAAAAACAAAAAAGGGTAATAGCAAAAATAAAATTCTGATTCTCATTTTAATATTTTTTTGATTAATAAATTAATTTGTTCGGCATTACTTATTTTTAAAATAAAGTTTGTTTCATAAGGACTAAAGATAAAGTCAGGAGCCAGAAGAAAAAACTTCTCAAATAATTATTCATCATTGATCAATAAACATGCTTTAAGTTTTTACTTTTTTAATTCCGGTTCAGCCTTCCGACTTCTGACAACTTTTATTAATCCATGGCAAAACCATTCATTTTTTCTACGGATGAGCATTAACCCAAACTTCTCCATCTTCAAAAAATTCTTTTTTCCATATCGGAACTGTTTCCTTTAAAGTGTTTATAGCATATTCACAAGCCTCAAAGGCAGCTTTTCTGTGTGATGAAGAAACTGCAATGATTACCGGAATATCACCTACCTGCAGCAAACCCTCTGCATGATGTAAGGCTATTTTTAAAATATCAAACCTTTTAAGGGCTCGTTCAGCTATTTTAATCAGTTCTTTTACCGCCATAGAGGTATAGGCTGAAAACTCAAGTTGTTTCACTTCTTTCCCGGAAGTGTGATTTCTTACAGTTCCCGTAAAAGTTACAATACCGCCACAGGAAGCATCCTGAACAAAATCATAACATTTCTGCTGATTGAGTTTTTTAGGAGTAAGTAACACCGATATCCTATCTTCCATATTCTGTTTTTTTATCCTCCGCTTACCGGCGGAATGATGGCAACCACATCTTTATCTTGTATTTTAAAATCATCTTTTACATAGGATTCATTTACAGCAAAGGCAAAATTGTTAATATCGATAAGGCCTGGATATTTTTCGAGAAGATACTCCTGAAATTCCCTGATTGTCATTTCTTTTTCAAGGGTTAAAGCAGCCTTCCGTAACCCGGTAATATCCATTACAACACCAAAAAAAAGTGTATTTATCGTCATTCATTCAAATTTTAAAAGCAAAAATAATCAAACATATGATACTTCACAAATTAATTATTTTTATTTAAACAATCATTGTTATCTTATTAATTGATAGTTAAAGACTCAGCACCACCGCAAAAGATAATTATTTGTTTAATTTTATCTCCAAACACAGTTGAAGATTTATAAACATTGCAACTCAGTCTATTAAATAATTTCAACCATGATTGCATACAAAAAAGATGTACTTATTACTGTAAACAGGAAAACGGTTAACTATCAGATGGCCGGTGGAATTGGTGCCTCATGGCATGCCATTAGCAAAGAGATAATTGATGAAAGTGAGACCTATAAATATGCACTCCGGTATTCTAATTCCCGGGGTAGCGCATGGGGCGGAAATCCTCCTGTTTCTTATAAAAAACAGTGGGAACAAATTTATGAACATGCCCATTGGCTGGGTTTAAACTGGATTCGGGTTGAATTAAGCGCAAGGATGTATGAACCGGAAAAGAACAAATTTGACTGGGAGAATGAAGAGATGCAGGCTCTTTATAATATTCTTAACTGGTGTGAAAAAAAGAATGTCGATGTGTTTCTTCAGCAAATGTGGAGCAATTTAAAATGGAACTCTTATCCCGATGTTCAGCCGCTGCTCAGTGCTCCTGAATCGGTTGATGATTTTGCAGAAGGTATGGCCACACTGGTTTCTTATCTTACAAAGAAAAAACATTATTCTTGTATAAAATGGGTCTGCATAACCAATGAGCCTCCCGGAGGAAGCTGGGGAAGCTGGTGGAGTACCGGTAAAAAGGATGCCCCGTTAGCCCCTGCATTAAAGGCGGTTAGAAGTGCGTTAGATAACAAAGGAATTAAGATTCCAATTTCTGGACCCGACTGGACGGATATGCCGGATTTTAAAAAAGATAAAATTGATTTTGATGAGTACATCGGTGCATACGACATTCATTCTTATCACGGGATAGATAAAAAGAAAAAGAAAGCCCTGTACGATTGGTCTGAATGGGCAAGATCTAAGAACAAACCCTTTTTTATCTCCGAAGTGGGAGATATGAATTATGGCTGGAAAAATAACAATCCCGGTCCTAAATTATTTGAAACTGCACTTTCAAATCTTGAAACAATCTTAATCGGATTGGATGCCGGAGTACATGCTTTTAACCGCTGGAGTTTTACCAACCGTGGTGATCTCGATGGTCAGTTTCAACTCATTCGCACCTGGGACAGCGATAAAAAAGAATATTTAAAAATCGTAACTCCCGAAACATCAGCCTATTACAGCTTTGGAATAATTACACGTTTTAATGCAAAATATTCTAAGGTGATCAAAACAACAGTTGTAGATAAAAATGATAATATCTTATGCCAGTCGATTGTAAGTCCCGCAGGTAAAATGACCATTTATATTCTTAACAAAGACGAAGAAAATTTTAAAGTGAGATTAAATTTTAAACACAACAATAATGATCTTTTTCTGTATCAGCTGACAAAAGATTTTCCTAAGGTTGAAAATTTTAAACTGGATCCAATAAAAAAATATACTAAGAACAGTGAAAATATTATTGTTGATATCCCTGCAAAAAGCATCTCTACTTTAAGTGAATTCTATTTAAAAGATAAGGATTCGGGGATTATAATCCATTAAAAGTATTTAGGGTTCTTTAATAGAAGTGTAACAGATTTTTAATTTCATAAAAACTCAAATAATCTTTCAAAACCATTGATAAACGAAAAAATATTTTCGCCAAATAAACCACCAAATCAGGAAGGATTTACTATTTTTAACACTGTAGAAAAAGTATCTTAAAAACACGTAAAATCATGTATAAAAACACTATAAAATTTTTAACAGCAATCTTTATGATCTCAGGGTTATTTGCATTTATTACCCCCAATCTAATAAATGCCCAACAAAACGAAAAAGATTTTGTTTCATTGTTCAATGGTAAGGATCTCAGCCAATGGACCGGCAATAAAACAGATTATCTGGTTGAAAACGGTAACATCGCCGTAAGGCCAAAGAACGGTGGACATGGCAATCTTTATACCAAAAATGAATATTCCGATTTTATATTCCGATTTGAATTTAAACTCACTCCGGGAGCCAATAACGGACTCGGAATTCACGCTCCTCTGGAGGGAGATGCAGCCTATGTTGGGAAAGAAATTCAGATCCTGGATAATACGGCTAAAAAATATAAAAATCTGAAACCTTATCAGTATCACGGTTCTGTTTACGGAATTATTCCTGCCAAAAGAGGATTTTTAAAGCCTGTCGGCGAATGGAATTCGGAAGAAGTTTACGTAAAAGGCGATCATATCAGAGTTACCCTGAACGGTACGGTGATTGTAGATGGCAATTTTAAAGAAGCTTCAAAGAATGGCACTATGGACCATAAAGATCACCCCGGATTAAAACGAAACAAAGGGCATATCGGCTTTTTAGGACACGGTTCAGACCTCGATTTTAGAAATATCAGAATAAAAGATCTCAGTAAATAATTAAAATTACCCAAATGAAAAAAACACTTTTTATTGCATTGTTCATCACAATAATGGCAATCCCTGCAATTCAGGCGCAAAAAAAACAATTGTTCAATGGTAAAGACCTTAGCGGATGGACCATTTACGGAACAGAAAAATGGTATGTTCAGGATGGTTTGCTGGTATGTGAAAGTGGTCCTGATAAAAAATACGGCTATCTTGCCACAAATAAACACTATAAGGATTTTATACTCGAACTCGATTTTAAACAGGAAGCCGACGGGAACAGTGGTGTATTTATCCGTTCAACCATTGATGGTACAAAAATAACCGGATGGCAGGTAGAAGTGGCTCCGGCAGGAAAACATACCGGCGGAGTTTACGAATCCTACGGAAGAGGCTGGCTGATCAAACCCGAACCTGAAAAAGAAAGTGTACTAAAAGAAGGAGAATGGAACCACATGAAGATCAAAGTGAAAGGGGATAAACTGACCTCCTGGCTGAACGGCACCAAAATGATCTCTATCAAAGATGAAAAAATAGGAAAAGGAGAAGGTTCCATCGCTCTGCAGATCCACAACGGGGGAGGAATTAAGATCAAATGGAAAAATCTGGTAATTAAGGAATTGTAAGACCCGGTTTCAGTATAGGTAATTCTTATCTGCAACCCGTTTATTTTTTCGGTTTTTGTATCTTTATGGCTGTTTTTGGAACCAATCCGGATTCCCTTGAGCAATTCTTCGGAAACAAGGAAATAGTTGCTATGTGGGTGGCAGATATGGAGCTCTATTTATGCGGATGAACATTGCCACTTCAAGAGATCGGGTTGTGGAAGCCATCCAGAGAATAATTAAAGCGGTATCAAAAATATGAATCTGAAATCTTATTTCCCTGTTTTTGAATGGGCTAAAAATTATCAGAAGCAATGGCTTAAAAATGATATAATGGCAGGGATAACCGTTGGGGTTATGTTGATCCCACAAGGAATTGCCTATGCCGTTATTGCCGGGTTACCCCCTATTTACGGATTGTACACCGCTTTGATTCCTCAACTTGTCTATGCTATTTTTGGTTCTTCACGACAGCTGGCTGTCGGACCGGCTGCAATGGATTCGCTTATTGTAGCCTCAGGAATCAGTACTCTTGCTACCATAGGAACCGAAAATTTTATCAGTATGGCCATTACACTGGCTTTTCTGGTAGGAATCTTTCAATTCCTTTTCGGACTTTTTAAGCTTGGTTTTATCGTTAATTTTATGTCGCGGCCGGTGATCAGCGGATTTACAACCGGATCAGCCATCATCATCGGTGCCAATCAGATTGGAAATCTTTTAGGGGCTGATATTAGCAGAAACAATCATATCCAGTCACTCGTAACCGATATTTTGCGTGAATTTGGTAACATCAACCTCCTGACCCTGACGATCGGTGTTGCTTCAATTCTGATCATTGTTTTTGCCAAAAAATATATTAAGAAAATTCCTGCTTCACTGATTGTTGTTGTACTGGGAATACTGGTTTCCTTTTTATTTCATCTGGAAAACAAAGGAACGGCTATTATAGGGGAAATCCCAAGGGGCTTACCTGATTTTCATTTCCCTGATCTTAACAAAGATGTAGTCTACGAACTGGTTACTTTGGCGATAACCCTGGCTTTTATAGGTTTTCTGGAAGCGATCTCCATTGGAAAATCCATTGAGGTTAAACACGACAACTATCAGGTTAATTCTAATCAGGAACTTATCGCCTTGGGGATGGGAAACATTATCGGTTCCTTCTTTCAATCGTTTCCGGCCACTGCCGGATTTGCCAGAACTGCCGTTAACGACCAGTCGGGGGCAAAAACCCCTTTATCATCGGTTTTTGCTTCACTGATTATTTTACTTACCCTGTTATTTCTAACGCCTCTTTTTTATTATCTGCCTAAAACCGTACTCGCTTCCATCATTATAGTTGCTGCTTATGGACTTTTCGATTTTCAGATGCCAAAAAAGCTTTTACGCTTTAATTTTCGCGATCTGGTTATTTTAAATGTAACATTGCTGATGACTATTTTCTTCGGAATCAAAGAAGGTATCCTTACCGGTGTGATTCTTTCGCTGCTGATGCTGATCTACAAATCAACAAAACCCGGTATGGCGGTACTCGGCAGGATACCAAATACTTCCTTTTACAGAAATATTGACCGGTTTAAAAATATAATTGTTGAAAAAGACATCCTGATCGTACGCTTTGATTCGCAACTGTATTTCGCTAACACTTCTTTTTTTAAGGAAAACATCAAAAAACTGGTAAAAGAAAAAGGAAACGACCTAAAGATAATAATTATCGATTTTGAAAGTATCAATGCCCTTGATGGCAGCGCAATATACGCACTGGAGGAGATCTATGATTACTTTAACAAGCTGAACATACGAATTGCGCTCAGTGGTATTAAAGGACCGGTAAGAGATGCCCTGGCAAAATCGGGGATGATGAAAAAAATTCGTTATGATCACTGCTTTATGAGCATTCAGGAAGCGGTGGATTGTTATCAAAAAGGCTGCTTTAAAGCTCCGAAAAAATATACTTATCAGGAGTATATCAAGCAAATAAACAGATAAACAGCTCTTTAAAAATGTTTTTGTATAAGCTAAATAATAAATATATAAATCTCTTTTTTAAAAGAGTACGGCACACCTTTAAGCCTAACTAAAAAATCATTACTATTATGAAAGTTGAACAATTATTTACAGGATGTCTTTCCGAAATGGCTTACTATATCGAGTCGAATGGTGAGGCTGCTGTTATCGATCCTTTACGGGAAACCGATCCGTATATCAGGATGGCTCAGGCCGATAATGCAGAGATCAAATATATATTTTTAACTCATTTTCATGCAGATTTTGTTTCCGGACAATACGATCTGGCCCAAAAAACAGGAGCTACCATTGTATTCGGTCCCAACGCAAAAGCTGATTACGATATCTATGTGGCCAAAGACGGAGAGGAATTCCCTTTAGGGGGAATTACCCTGAAATTAATTCATACGCCCGGCCATACCATGGAGTCCAGTTCGATAGTATTGATCGATAAAGACGGGAAAATGCCTTATTTGTTTACAGGTGATGCTTTGTTTATAGGAGATGTGGGAAGACCGGATCTCGCCGTAAAATCTGACCTTACCGAGGCAGATCTTGCAGGTCATTTATTTGAATCTTTAAGGAACAAGATCATGAGCTTTCCGGATGATATCATCATATATCCCAATCACGGGGCGGGTTCAGCCTGTGGGAAGAATATGAGCTCGGAAACCTTTGATACCCTTGGCAATCAGAAAAAAACCAATTATGCACTCCGTGCCGATATGACCAAAGAAGAATTTATTAAAGAAGTGACCACCGGATTAAAAACACCTCCGCAGTATTTCCCAAAAAATGTCAGGATGAATAAAACCATCAATACCAGTATTGATGAAGTAATACACCGTGGTACTACCCCGCTGGATGCGGCAACCTTTAAAGAAATGAGTGAACAAAAAGATGTTCTGGTGGTGGATACTCGTTCAAAAGAAAGCTATACGTTTGAAGGAACTGTTCCCGGAGCCTGGTATATTGGTCTCGACGGTGTTTTCGCACCCTGGGTAGGAACCCTTATTACTGATATCGATCAAAAGATCATTTTTATTGCAGAAGACGAAACCCGGGTAAATGAGATTGCGGTGCGTTTTTCAAGAGTGGGCTATGACAATACCCTGGGATATTTATTTGGCGGAATAAAGAACTGGGTGGATCACGGATACGAAGTTGATAAAATAGGCAGTATCTCCGCAGTACAGTTTGCCAAAAGGCTGGCTGAGGGATCTATGGAAAAACCTCTGGATGTAAGAAAAGAATCTGAGTATATCTCACAACATATTATCGGAGTTGAAAATTTCCCTCTTAATTATATCCACAGTAATTTTGCAGAGATTGACCCTGAAAAAGAGTATTTTCTGCACTGTGAAACAGGTTATCTTTCTCTGATAGCCACTTCCATTTTTAAAGCCAATGGTGTTAAAAAAGTTTATGATGTTAGGGGTGGATTTAATGACATCATTGAAACAGATGCCCCGGTATCTGAATATGTTTGTCCAACCACATTGCTTTAAATCAAAATTTACTTGACAAAAAAGAGAGAGATACTCCCTTTTTTTTATTTTTGCCGATAAAAAACTACAAATATGAAAACTTTATCTTTTAAAATAGCAATGCTTTTTTTTCTGAGTATTAATTTTACAAGTTGTGCTCAAAGCGCTGCTGTGGAAAAGAATAATGTGGTTTCCCTTATTTCCCCGCAGGAATTAAAAGCAAAACTCGGTGATGATATTCTGCTAATCGACATCAGAACACCTCAGGAATTTGCTCAGGGACATATATCCGGTGCCAAACTGATCAATTTTTTTGATCCGGACTTTATGCAACAGATGTCTAAATTAGACAGGAGTAAAGAATTGTATATTTACTGCCGTAGCGGGCACAGAAGCGGAAAAGCTACAGAAAATCTTAAAACAGTGGGATTTCCAAAAATACACGACCTTAAAGGAGGTATCAATAACTGGTATCAAAATAATATGAAAATTGTAAAATAATTTAATTATGAAGAAAAATATCTTTCTATTGCTTATGGCAATACTCGTGTTGAGCAGTTGCTCAAAATCTTTATCAAAAAAGGAGGTAGAACAATACACCATTAAAGGTAAGGACATTGCTATGGCCACTCAAAAAAAGCTGGGGGGTACACTTGTTGAAAAAATGAAAAACGGCGGAGTTAAAGAAGCTGTTCCTTTTTGCAATGCAAAAGCCATTCCTCTTACAAAAGAAATGTCTGAAAAGTTCAATGTATCGATCAAAAGAACTTCTCACCGTCTTAGAAATCCTGATAATAAGCCTACTGACGAAGAAGTACTGATCATTGACAAGTTTTCAAAAGAATTGAAAAACAAAAAAGCATTAATGCCAATTGTGGAACTGGACAAAGAGGGGAAACCTCATTTTTATGCCCCGATCATCATTAAGAAATGTGAACACTTGCGCAAGCCACAGAGAAAAAACAACACACAACAGAACTCCAGTATTTTTGAGCGATCAAAAAACGCTTTCGCTGAGTGAATCAGAAGCCATCGCACAGTCATGAACCCAGAGACGGAACAGTCCGGTTTACAGTGCCCTCCACCAACGAGTGATGGAAGGAAGGAAAGTGATGATGGTGATGATGTGGGCTTTAATGTCCTCACAGGTCTGTACCACATATTAGGGACAAAGAACTGGTAAACATTTCACTCCAACAATCATCTCCAGTCTTTCTAAGTACAAGGATACAAGGATATTTATTCGCCAGTGACATTAAAACGTGCGCAGGCATTTTGTCTTGGTGACGTTCATGCAAGGCAGTGCAGTACCAAATAGACACGACACTGCAGTTAGTCATGTATAAACCTTAAATGAATAAAAGTTCAATTCAACGATGTAGCCTATAGCCAGCACCACCTTGAACACGATGTCATTAGAGCTGGAAAGCGCGGACATGCTGGATTAGAGAGATGAGAGAGGCGGAGGGAAGGAAGGGTAAATAAATAAGTAAACATGATGCTTAACGTCCACAGAAACCATAAGGCTTATTAGGGACGGGGAGAAGGGGGGGGG
>QNYL01000061.1 GCA_003973375.1 Flavobacteriia bacterium | reverse complement strand
GTTGCAACCGATACTGAACGGATCACTGCTCCTTCCCGGTACGGCAAATACATCCCGGTTATACGATTGTGCTATATCAGCAGTGATCAAAGAGCCTCCTTTTTCCGCCGATTCAATTACAATAGTTGCTTCTGATAAACCCGCTACAATCCGGTTTCTTTTTACAAAATTTTCCCTGTCGGGATTGGTATCCGAATGGAAATCGGTCATCAAACCTCCGTTTTCCATGATCTTTTCAACATCCCTTTGATGTACTCTCGGGTAAACCATGTCTAAACCGTGGGCAAGCACTGCAATATTCTGTAGTTGATTCTTTACAGCCATCCGGTGGGTGAAGATATCAACTCCATAAGCGAGACCGCTAATAATAACGGGATTATATTTCTTCAGGTCGCTGACAAATTCCTCTAAAAAAGATTTTCCGTAATTGGTAATGTTCCTCGTACCCACAATGCTGATGATACGTTTTTTGTTCAGATTGATATTTCCTTTCTGAAATAATAAGATCGGACCATCGATACAGTGTTTTAATCGTTCCGGATAGGTTTTTTCCTGAAAATTTGTAGCGATGATACCATTTTTTTCAATAAATTCGATCTCTTTTTCAGCATCGGTTAAGAGTTTTTTATCTCCCAGATTCTTTACAGCAGATTTTACTCCGGAGATCTTTTTCAACACAGCAGTCTTTTCTTTAAATACAGCCTCAATGCTGCCACATACTGAGATAAGTTTTTTAGCAGTAATATCGCCTATCCCCTCTGCTTTTTGCAGGGCGAGGTAGTATTTTAGTTGCTCGTGATCCATTATTTAATAGTAAAATTATTCATAAAAAAATTGTTAATAAAAAACTTGCTGCAACATGTAAATCTTATTTGTTTTTTTTTAGATTTGTTTTTAAGTAAAATTAAAACCGTTTCTCCTTGTTGCTAGCCAGATATATCAGTGATCTTCTTTACCGGCATGAATGTGTTATCATTCCTGATTTTGGTGGATTTGTTACCAATATCAAGTCGGCTAAAATTAATACTTTTTCCAACACCTTTTATCCACCTTACAAACAAATTAGTTTTAATGCCTTTTTAAAGGAAAATGATGGTTTACTGGCCAATTATATCACTTCTGTTGATCATATTACTTATGAAGCTGCTTTGAATTTTATAAAATTTGAGGTGGAAGAGTGGAAGAAAAGACTAAAATATGAAGATCTGATCCTTGAAAAACTGGGTTATTTATCATTAAATAATAATAAGATCATTTTTGAGCCTGATACCAATGTAAATTACTTAACCTCTTCTTTCGGACTTTCCAATGTTGTAAGTCCTGAAATTAAAAGAGAGATCTACCAAAAAAAGGCTGAAGAATCTGAAGAAAAAGCACCGGTTTATCTTAACCATGAAAAGCGAAGCACCCCGGAATATTTAAAATATGCTGCCATATTTCTTTTAGGAATCTCTGCATTAGGGATTGGAAACAGGTTGTATAACAATTATCACAGCAAGAAAATGGTGGCTGTAGCCGAAAAATATCAGGAAGAAGTAGAAAGAAAGATTGAAAATGCCACTTTCGTGATCAGCAAGCCGCTTCCTATTATCGATTTGCAGATCACTACTACAAGCACCTCTTCAAAAAGTTATCATGTTATTGCCGGAGCATTTCGTTTTCCGGAGAATGCTGAGAAGAAAATGAGACAATTGGAAAAAGAAGGTTACAATTCCAGAATATTGGGAGTAAACAAATGGGGGCTGACCATTGTTACTTTTGATAGTTTTGACAATGAGCGGGATGCGATCAACAGTTTAAACAGGATCAGAAGAAATAAAGACAAAAAAGCCTGGCTGCTGGTTCAGAAATTCTGATTTTATTTACATTTTCAACTTTTATTTATGGCTGTTAGAACTCCAAAGGATTCCTTAACAATATTAACCGATCTGGTATTACCTGCTGAGACCAATCCTCTTGATAATTTATTTGGTGGAGAACTCCTGGCACGTATGGACCGGGCTTCGAGTATTGCTGCGCGTCGTCATTGTAAACGTATTGTGGTTACGGCTTCGGTAAACCATGTAGCTTTTAACAAAGCGGTTCCGGTGGGAAGCGTTTTAACCATTGAGGCAAAGGTTTCCAGAGCTTTTTCTTCTTCTATGGAGATCTTTGTAGATGTATGGATTGAAGATCGTGAATCGGGAGAAAAAGAAAAGGTAAATGAAGGGATTTATACTTTTGTTGCTGTAAATGAAACCGGGAATCCGGTAAAAGTACCTGCCGTTGTTCCGGAAACAGAGCTTGAAAAAGAACGTTATGAGGGCGCTTTAAGACGAAAACAACTCAGTTTGGTACTGGCCAAGAAAATGGATCCGCATGAGGCCACCGAATTAAAAGCTTTATTTACCTGAAAATCTTAAAACTTATCAATTACTCTTTCAATACCACCGAGGTAAGACTTTCCAAAAAGGTTTAAATGAACCAGATTCGGGTACAGGTTATGAATGGAAATACGTTCTTCCCAGCCTTTTTCCAAAGGAAAGAACTGATTGTAAAAATGTAAATAATTCCGGTTAAACCCACCAAACATTTGTGTCATGGCAATATCCATTTCCCGGTTTCCGTAATATACTGCCGGATCGATCAGGAAGGGGGTTTGTCCGTTGCCACACATCATATTTCCCGACCACAGATCGCCGTGGATCAATGCCGGCTTTTCCTTTGGGAGCAGCTCGGGTAAACGGAGGAAGAATTTTTCAAAAGATCGGATATGAGCTGAATCCAATAAATGTTCATCAAAAGCCATCTTCATCAAAGGAGTGATCCGGTTTTCTATAAAAAAATGATCCCAGGTAGTTTTTTGGGTATTGATCTGCTTTAAAGAACCTATATAATTATCGTACTCCAGTCCGAATAACAGATGTGTATTTTG
Source organism: Flavobacteriia bacterium (assembly GCA_003973375.1). Classification (GTDB taxonomy): domain Bacteria; phylum Bacteroidota; class Bacteroidia; order Flavobacteriales; family Flavobacteriaceae; genus Namhaeicola. The sequence continues at coordinate 25,223 of QNYL01000061.1, read as the reverse complement.
ATGTAACTTGGCCAGATCTGCAGCAAATTTTTCCCAGAAAGAATGTTTAATACTTTCTTCTTCAATAAATTCAAGGATGAGGAACTGATATCCTGCTTCAGTAAAATTGGCTATTGGCTGTGGAATTCTTACCCCTGACCGTGCGAGAAGTTTTAGTCCTTTTGATTCTTTTTGAAGCATTTCCGGAAAATCCTCCTCCCGGTTGATCTTTACCACAAAATGCTTTGATAAAGTTTCTATTTTAAAAACCTCATTGATATCGCCTCCGCCAAGCGGGATGATCCTTTGGATCTTTTCCTTAAGCTGCTTTTCAAGAATTTCTTTATAAATCATTTTTCAAAATCATTCAATCCTGATCACATCACCTGTTGACATCTTTTCAATGCTAAAAATATTCCTGAATTTTGTCAGCGTTGGAAAATCCACACAGTGCATTGGGTAGAGATATTCAGGCTGTTCTTTCTTAAAATATTCAATAGTTCCTTTAACCGCCTCAGTTTCTTTCTCAAAAAGATGAAAACCACCAATTACCGCGTAAATATCCTGTCCGGTAACTTTTTTGGCGTATTCACAGATGTTGGCAACACCCGAATGGGAACAGCCCGTTACCACAATAACCCCTTTATCACTTTTTATGGCAATGGCAGAATCATCGGAAATAGGTTCACCTTTATACAAGCCTTTTTCAAAAGTGGTTTTACGCGGGATTTCTCCTAAAAAGAAGACATCTTTTTTAAATTCCAGCGGACTTTTGGTGGTTGTGATCTCAAAATCAGCTAATAATCTCTCGGTTTCTGTATCAGGTAGTTTTTTAAGAATATCAGGATGAATGATCAGTTTTTTTCTTGTGTTAAAATCGTGAAAACGCAATCCGCCGGCATGATCCCAGTGATGGTGAGAAAGGATGACAAAATCGGTTCTTTGCAGATCTATATTCAGATTTTTTGCATTTTTCTTGTAAATATCGGTATGACCGGAATCAAAAAGAATGCTTTGATCATCGATCTCTATAAAAAAAGAAAGACCCCACTCGGCAAAACAGGTTTTCGCCGCGGTATGTCCTATCTGATTCTCAACAAGAACAGTTATTTTCATCTGTAAAAGAATTTAGAGATAAAGATACGGACATATTGTTTACGCACAAATTTTCTTCTGCGCTTCCTTATTTTTTAGTTAGAAAATTTTTAAAATCCAGCCCAGCCTTTAAACCTTTTTTGTATTTTTAAACTTTCAAATAAAAACAAGAACTACAATGGCAAACGACAAAGAAAAAGAAGCAAAATTAAAAGCATTACAATTAACTTTAGATAAACTTGATAAGACATACGGTAAAGGTGCTGTGATGAAAATGGGAGAGGTTGTTCATCAGGATGAGAACGCAATTTCCTCGGGATCTCTGGGGCTGGATATAGCACTGGGCGTTGGCGGATACCCAAGAGGAAGAGTGATCGAGATCTTTGGTCCTGAATCTTCAGGAAAAACCACTTTAGCGATTCACGCCATAGCAGAGGCTCAAAAAAATGGTGGTATAGCGGCTTTTATTGATGCTGAACATGCTTTTGACCGGTTTTATGCAGAAAACCTGGGCGTAGATATTGATAATCTGATTATTTCTCAACCTGATTACGGAGAGCAGGCACTTGAAATTACTGATAATTTAATCAGTTCGGGGGCTATTGATATTATTGTGATCGATTCTGTTGCTGCCTTAACTCCAAAGAGTGAGATCGAAGGGGAAATGGGAGATTCTAAAATGGGATTGCATGCACGATTGATGTCGCAGGCATTAAGAAAATTAACGGCTACGATCAATAAAACAAATTGTACTGTAATATTTATCAATCAGTTGCGTGAAAAAATTGGCGTGATGTTCGGTAATCCTGAAACAACCACAGGAGGGAATGCTCTTAAATTTTATGCTTCAATCCGACTTGATATCAGAAGAAGAACTCAAATTAAAGACGGGGATGCAGTTTTAGGAAACCGTACCAAAGTAAAAGTGGTAAAGAATAAAGTTGCTCCGCCCTTTAAAACTGCGGAATTCGATATTATGTATGGTGAAGGGATCTCTAAAGTAGGAGAGATTCTCGATCTGGGTGTTGAATACGGTATTATTAAAAAGAGCGGATCCTGGTTCAGTTATGGCGATACGAAATTAGGTCAGGGACGTGATGCAGTTAAAAATATCATTGCAGATAATCCGGAGCTGGCAGATGAACTGGAAGGAAAGATCAAAGATAAAATCAATAATCCGGACGAATAAAAAAACAAAAGGCTGTCAGTTGACAGCCTTTTTTGTATATTTTTTGATCATAGAACTATTTGTTATTCTTTATTTTTTCAATAAATTTCTCCAAAGCCATGGTCATGGAAGGGGTCTCTTTGGTAGGAGCCGCAATATCCACTTTTAAACCTGCCTCTTCAGCAGCTTTTACGGTAGTATTTCCAAAAACTGCGATCTTGGTATCGTTTTGTTTGAAATCGGGGAAATTTTTAAACAGTGATTTAATTCCTGAAGGACTGAAAAATACCAGAATATCGTAAAATACATTTTCAAGATCACTCAGGTCGCTGATAACAGTGTTGTAAAAAATTGCTCTTTTCCATTTCAATTCCAGATCATTTAAAACTTTTGGGATAGAAGGTTTTAACTTGTCGGAAGAAGGTAACAGGAAATTTCCGTCTTTGTATTTTTTAAATAAAGGAACCATTTCTTCAAAATTCCTTTTTCCTACATAAATCTTACGTTTTCTGTAAACTACATATTTTTGCAGATAATAGGCAATTGCTTCTGACTGACAGAAGTAACGCATATCATCAGGAATTTTATAACGCATTTCTTCAGCTAATCTAAAGAAATGATCCACAGCATTTTTACTGGTAAAAATTACTGCATCGTATTCGGAAAAATCAATTTTTTGTTCTCTTACCTCTCTGGCAGATTTACCTTCAACATGAATAAAAGATCTAAAATCGATCTTTACTTTCTGTTTTTCAGATAATTCAAAATAAGGAGATTGCTTAGTTTTTGGTGCCGGCTGCGAAACAAGTATACTTTTTACTTTCATTTTTTTCTACTTAACTAACAATTTATATGAGACTATAAAAGGTGTTATTTCAAGTGTGCAAAGGTACAAAAATAAATAAAAGTAAGTGTTAAAATTTAACCTATCATTTTTTAGAACATTAATAGATCTGATTATGGCAAAAACCAATAAAACCAGTGCGATAAGAGTTAAAAGAAATTTCTGTTTGGAATAAGGAGAATAATTGATGATGAGCAGTAAAGGGAACAGATAAATGGCCATTAAGCCTAAGTTGTTAATTTTCAAAAAGGTAAGGTAGTTTTGTTGATCGGTTTTTTCAAAGATAACACCCAGAAAAACACCGATAATATACCGTAAAATGACAAACAGAATTGTTACCAGTAACACTTTAAGATAGAAAAGGAAATTATAATCGGTTTCCATCAGATTATAGCTCCTCAGCAGATAAAAAATCAGAAGTGAAATGTTAAAAATAAATACAAAAAGCAATAATCCGTGGAAAAAGTTAAAGATCAGAGGCCTCGAATTTGAATAGTCTGTATAGTATTTATCAGAATAATAAAGTGTAAAAAGTTTGTCAAATCTTTCGCTGTAAAGATATTTGGCCAATGAGAGCAAAATCAAAACCATTAAAAAAATGATCGTGATCCAGTCATGAGAAACAATAAACCTTTCCTGCCCTTCAAACATTAGTTTATAACTTTTACCTTAATTTTATTCCCCTGAAATCCGTCTCCCAAATTGTAAAAACGCAGAGAGATCCGGAAAGTTGTCTCTTTGTCGTATTCAATATCCGGAGCGGTAAAGGAGGTTTTTAAGATCTTTTTTTCTTTTGCCTTCATCACTTTCAGATCATTGAATTTTAAAGAAATTTCTTTTAAAACCTTCTTTTTCTTCTGAAAAACCCCAAGAATCTCAACATTTTCAAAAGTAATATCTTTTTGGTAGGTATTAAAGATTTCGAAAGATAATTTAACCTCTTTCCCTGGTGTGAGGATCATTTCTTTACCGGGTAGTATGCATTTTACTTTTTGGAAAGTGGTAAAGTTGTTAATGGGAGTTCCCCTGAGTTTTTTATCTCCTTTCATTACCAGAAACGGTCCTTTAACAATATCGCTCACTGCATAAACATCTTTATGCTGCATAAAGGCTTCTGAATCGTCTATATCGTACTGACTTTTTCTGCCCTGAAGAATACTATATACATGTGTTCGTATGCCGGTATAGAAATAATAAACAGAGGCACTTCTATAGGCATAATTTAAAAAGACCAAAGGTTTGTGATCAGTCTTTTTTTCAAGTTTATACACCCAGGTCTTTGCCAGATGAGGTTCCAGTACAACCGGAGAGAGTTTCTCGCTGGCAAAGAAAACTCTGGCTACCAGTAAAATTGCAAGTTGAATCATGGCGATATAAACCAGTTTCTTTCTCAGCTGAGGGTGATTGACAAAAAACCGGAAAGAAAACAGGATCAGCGGTATTAAAATAACAACAGTCCATTGCGCCTGTGGATTAGATTTAAAACTGCTGAAGAAAAAGATGATAAAAAATCCGTAAACGATATATTTTAAAGCCTTTTCGAAATTATTTTTTGCCTGTTCCTTAAAGAAGGCATAATAGATCAGAGGGAAAGTAATGCCTACAATGGCAATCTGATTTACAAAATGCATCAGGGTGTATTCAAATTTATATTTTTTGGCTCCGCGCTCAATCAGGTGGTATCTGAATGAAGGATAATCGTTGATGTATTGCCAGTAAAGATGCGGAAAGAACAATAAGAATCCGAATCCGGAAGCGATCCAGAAGCGTTTGTTCTTTAAAAGTTTAAAATTTGAAAGTACAGTAAAAAAGATCACCAGAATTCCGTGGTATTTAGAGTAGAGCATTCCCGCCATGGCAAAACCGAGACCGAAAGTGTACAACCAGCTTTCTTCCTTTAAAAAACGCTGATAAAAATACAGAAAGATGGCCGTAAACAATAAAAGAGGCGTATCCGGAGTGGTAATAAAACCGTAAATATTAAGCATAGCCATTGAAATGATCAATACAAAAAAGAGCCAGATATAATTGTTCTTGTTCTTCAGATCGATCATTTTCCAGATCACGATCAGCATCAGCGTAAAGCTCAGTGTTGAAAAAAACCGGACTCCCATTTCACCATCAAAAAATAAACTGCTGATCCTAATCCACAAGGCTACCAGTGGCGGATGATCAAAATACCCAAAAGCCAGATCCTGCGACCACACCCAATAATAGGCTTCATCTTCTATAACCTCACTAAAAATGATCTGAAGGAAATTGATGATAAAAAAAAGCAAAAGAAAGAAAATAAACTGGTGCCTTGGTTTTTGAAGTATTCTCATAGATTTAATTTAACACAAAATTAGTAATAATTTATTTTACCTTTGCTGTAATAAACCAAATACTATGCAAGATACACTTGTCATCATTCCTACCTACAATGAAAAAGAGAATATAGAAAATATTATACGGGCTACTTTTTCGCAAAAGAAAGCTTTTGATATTCTGATCGTTGATGATAGTTCTCCTGATGGTACGGCTCAGATCGTACAAAAACTGCAAAAGGAATTCCCAAAAAGCCTGTTTTTGGAGATCAGAAAAGAAAAGAACGGGTTAGGAGCTGCCTATATCCACGGGTTTAGATGGGCTTTGGCAAGAGATTATGAATTTATTATTGAAATGGATGCCGATTTTTCTCATAATCCGAAAGATCTGGTAAGATTATACAACGCCTGCTTAAAAGAAGGAGCCGATCTGTCTATAGGTTCCCGGTATTCAAAAGGAGTTAATGTGGTTAACTGGCCTATGAAAAGGGTATTGCTTTCTTATTTTGCATCTAAATATGTAAAGATCGTAACCGGTATTCCGGTTGATGATACCACTGCCGGTTTTGTATGCTACAGAAGAAAAGTGCTGGAAACCATACAGCTGGATAAGATCAGGTTTGTAGGTTATGCTTTCCAGATTGAGATGAAATTTAAAGCATGGAAGCACGGTTTTAAGATTAAGGAAGTCTCGGTAATTTTTACCGACAGAACTTTAGGGGAGTCAAAAATGAGCAAAACGATCATTACAGAGGCTGTTTTTGGAATTATTACCATGAGGTTTAAAGGTTTGCCAAAAAGCGATATTAAAAAGTTAAAATAATTTTTTCAGATGAGTTCGGTTCTAATAAAAAATGCCTTTGTGGTTAATGAAGGAAAAGTTGAGAAAAAAGATCTTCTGATTTCAGGAGAGATGATAGCTGATATTTCAGATCATATTAATGATTTTCCGGAGGATACCACTGTTATTGATGCGGAAGGAAAGTATTTGCTTCCCGGAATCATTGATGATCAGGTACACTTTCGTGAACCGGGATTAACACATAAGGCTGATATTGCTTCCGAATCCAGGGCTGCTGTTGCCGGTGGAATTACTTCCTTTATCGAAATGCCCAATACCATTCCTCAGGCGGTTACACAGGAAATTCTGGAAGATAAATTTATAACCGCATCAAAAAAATCCTATGCTAATTACTCATTTATGATTGGGGGCACCAATGACAATCTGGAAGAATTGCTTAAAACCGATCCGAAAACAGTTGCCGGAATCAAATTATTTTTAGGTTCTTCTACCGGAAATATGCTGGTTGATGATGAAGAGGTACTTGAAAAGATATTTTCTTCTACCCAAATGCTGATCGCGGTACATTGTGAAGATGAAGATACCATTCAGAGAAATCTTGCTGAATACAAAGAAAAGTACGGAGATGATATTCCGGTAAAATACCATCCGGTGATCAGAAGTGCTGAAGCCTGCTGGCTTTCCTCTTCAAAAGCGGTGGCTCTTGCCAAAAAAACCGGGGCAAGATTGCATGTTTTCCACCTTTCCACAGCAAAGGAAATGGAACTTTTTACTAATGAGATCCCATTGGAAGAAAAACAGATTACGGCTGAGGTTTGTGTGCATCATTTGTGGTTTTCCGACAGTGATTACGATAAAAAAGGAACATTTATCAAATGGAATCCGGCTGTAAAATCGGCTAAAGACAGGGAAGGTCTGTGGGAAGCTTTGCTCGATGATCGTATAGACATTATCGCTACTGATCATGCACCACATACCATGGAAGAAAAACAAAGGCTTTATACCAAAGCCCCCAGTGGAGGTCCGCTCGTTCAGCATGCACTTCCTGCCATGCTTGAAAAAGTAAATGAGGGGAAAATCACTTTAGAGAAAATGGTTGAAAAGATGTGCCATAATCCGGCAAGGATATATAAAATAGAAAAAAGAGGATTTATTAAAAAAGCTTATTTTGCCGATCTGGTACTGGTGGATCTACATAAACCATGGGAAGTTTCTAAAGAGAATGTTTTATACAAATGTGGGTGGTCTCCTTTTGAGGGAACTGTTTTTAGCAGTAGTATATCCCACACCTTTGTAAATGGTTCTCTGATATACAACCAGGGTGTTTTTAATGAGGAAACCAAAGGAAAACGATTGTTATTTAACCGGTAGAACTGTAAAAGGGATACGCATAACCTTAAAAGAACAATAAAAATAAGCAGATGAAAAGAGAATTTTTTTATATCCTGTTGATCCTTTTTATAATTTCCTGTAAGGGCAAAACCAATTTTGAAAAGCCTGAGGATCTCATCCCTGAAGATCAAATGGTCAATATCATTACCGATCTGTGTCTTGCTCAGGGAGCAACCACTTTAAACAATATGGATTTGAAAAAATCGAATAAATACGTATTTCTGGTGTACGATAAGTACGGAGTGGACAGCACACGTTTTGCCAGCAGTAATTTGTATTACGCTTCTAAACCGGAAGAATATAAAAAGATCTTTACCAAAGCTTACGATCGTTTGGGAAAAATGAGAAATCTTTATACTTCGGAGGGAGATTCCATCCTCAAAAGGCAAATTGATTCGGTAAACAGATTAAAAATGAAAGATAAAGTATTTCGTCCCAGGGAATAAATGGTTTCTGTTCATAAAATCTGATACTTAATAATTAAGTACGATCTTTAAGGTACTTCTTACAGGTAGTTTCAATAGTTTTTTTAAGAGGTTCAAAAGAAAAATCCAAAGCATTTTTAATTTTCTTAGAACTGTAATATTTTTTTTGATGAGAAGCCCGGGCAGAGTATTTTGTCAGATCAGGGGCTTTGTTTAAAAACTTTCCTTTGATCCAGGCCAGTTTCCATCCTATTTCACTTAAAAAAGAAGAAACCTTTTTATGGGGTCTTTTTACACCAAAATGATCGGCAATTTGAAAGAAAATATCTTTAAAAGAAGCGTTTTCTGCTACCAGAATAAAACGTTCGTTCTTTAAATTACTTTCCATAAGCTGCATCATAACCTTAACTACGTCGTTCACACCTACAAACCCGGTTACTCCGGTGGTGTAATATTTAAATCCTTTATAGATCTTGTCAAAAAGTTTTCCGGTGCCTTTTTCCCAAAAACCCGGACCCAGAATTACTCCGGGATTAACGATCACTACCTTCACACCTTCCTGGCCGGCTCTCCACATTGCCGCCTCTGCCCCCTGCTTGGTAATGGCATAACCGCTTTTCCCCTGAGTATTGGTCCAGAAATTTTCTTCAGTGATCTCTTTTCCATCAACGGATTTACTCAAAGTGGCAATGGAACTAACAAAACACAATTTATCGATCTTATTTAAAATACTCAGATTTACAATATTTTCAGTCCCTTCAATGTTTACTTTTCGCATGATGCGATAATCTTTCGGATCAAAAGATACCACGGCGGCACAGTGATAAACCCGGGTGATCTGGTTAAAAACCTTTTCAAGTTCTGAAATATCATTCAGCGAAGTTTCAACCCATTCAATTTTATTAAAAAGGATTTCCGGTTGATCAGTATAGTAACCAAATACATTTTTAACCTTTAACAGATCACTTTCCGGACGGTGTATTGCCCGAATCTTATCTTCCTGCTGCGACAGGTGATATAAAAGATGTGATCCTACAAGGCCGGTACCTCCAGTTACTAAAATCATGCTTGTTTTTTATGGCTGCTTAGAGGTGTAAAATAATTTAAAATAATCGGTATTAAAAAATTTTCTTTTAAAAACATAAAGAACTTTCTTACAGAACCTGTTTGTGAGGGTTTCTTTTTTATCTTTGCCAAAATTTTTTGGAGATGAATTATAATTTTGTTGAAGAATTAAACTGGCGCGGATTGTTGCACAACATCATGCCGGGTACAGAAGAACAGTTACAAAAAGAAGTTACAACAGCATATATAGGTTTTGATCCTACAGCTGATTCATTGCACATTGGGAGTCTGGTACAGATCATTCTTTTGATGCATTTTCAAAGATCCGGCCACAAACCCATTGCTCTTTTAGGAGGCGCTACCGGTATGATCGGTGATCCATCAGGGAAATCTGCAGAAAGAAATCTTTTAGATGAGGAAACTTTAAAGAAAAATATAGCAGGAGTTAAAAAAACCCTCGAAAGATTTATTGATTTTTCCGGTGAAAAGGAGAACAGTGCCGAGCTGGTAAACAATTACGACTGGATGAAAGAGCTTACTTTTCTCGAATTTGCCCGTGATATAGGTAAACACATCACCGTAAATTATATGATGGCCAAAGACTCGGTAAAGAACCGTTTGAACGATCAGGCCAAAGAAGGGATGAGTTTTACTGAATTTACCTATCAGCTGGTTCAGGGATACGATTTCTTACATTTATATTCAACAAAAAACTGTAAACTTCAAATTGGCGGAAGTGATCAGTGGGGAAATATCACCACAGGTACCGAGTTGATCAGAAGAAAAGTACAGGGAAAAGCCTTCGCTTTAACAAGTCCGCTTGTTACCAAAGCCGATGGAACCAAGTTCGGTAAGACCGAAGGAGGAAATATATGGCTGGATGCCAAAAGAACTTCCCCTTATAAATTCTACCAGTACTGGATCAATTCAAGTGATGCAGATTCTGAAAAATACATCAAGATCTTTACTTTTTTAAATAAGGAAACAGTTGAAAAACTGATTGCAGAGCATCAGGAAGCCCCGCATTTACGATTGCTGCAAAAGAAAGTTGCCGAAGAAGTTACCCGTATGACACATGGAGAGGAAGCTTTGTATAATGCCATCAAAGCCTCTTCAATTCTTTTTGGAAGATCAACGGCTGAGGATTTAAAACAACTGGATGAAAAAACCTTTTTAGATGTTTTTGAGGGTGTTCCGCAAGCAGAAGTTTCAAAAGAAATGCTTGAAGAAGGAATTGACATGATAAGTGCCCTGGTGGAAAGATCAGGTTTTTTAAAATCGAATGGAGAAGCCCGAAGAGCTTTAAAGGAAAATTCAATTTCGGTAAATAAAGAAAAGGTTAAGGAAGACCATAAAATTACCACAAAGGAGTTGATCGCCGATAAGTTTGTGCTTTTGCAAAGAGGGAAAAGAAATTATTTTCTGTTAAAAGCGGTTTAACCTGGATAATTCACAAATTTTGAGTATGAAGATACAAGGCGCCTAACTTTGCAGATATACTATTGTATCTCAAAAAGTTAGCAACGCAGTAGATGCTTGCTCAAAATTTAAACAATAACCCAAATTTGGGCTAAAATAAATTTGAAAATATTCATCATAAAATATTGATATCAAGTATATTGGCGCAAAAATATTAGCTTAGCGGTGAATTTTTAGGTTTAAACCACCATCAGGTTACAGCCTCTGATATCGGAACTGTCAAAGCGCCCCACAACTTCAAAAGTATTGTCGGAATGTGCTTTGCCAAGATCCTGAGTAGCTATAAAGGAGCAGGAATTGATATTGGCCAGATCAATGATGTTGATACCACCGGTTCTTCCGTAAGGGAGCAAGGTCAGGGCATCTTCAGTATCCCGGATCAGAATTTTCATCCACGGAGGTGTTTGAAAAATCCCATCTCCTTTTGAATAGGCTTGCGATAAAAGTTCGGTCATTCCGTATTCAGAATGAATTTTATCCACTCCAAAGTTTTGACATAATGTTTTATGGAGTTCCTCTTTTACCATTTCTTTTCTCTGGCCTTTCATACCACCGGTTTCCATCACAAGAGTATTTTTTAAAGAGAACTGATATTTTTCTGTAAAGTCAAGTAAAGCATAGGAAACTCCAATGAGTAAGGTCTTTTCTTTTTTCTTTTCCAGATAAAGGATCTTTTCATTCAGTTCGTCAAAATTATGCAGGTAAAACCCGCTGTGTTCCGACCGGCTTTTTGAGATCAGATCGTCAACCATATAGATCAGTGAAGAGCCTGAGCGTTCGAGATAGCTGGGTAAAAGTGCCAAAATATGGTATTCTTCCGGCTTGCCGTAAAATTTTTCAAATCCTTTTAAATAGCTTTCCTGATAGATGGAAAGATCGGTTACAAAATGCTTGCTTGGAGTCATACCTGTTGTCCCGCTGCTCAAAAAAACGGTTTCTTCCTTTTTATGATTGCTTACAATCCGATGCGATTTAAAGAACTGGATAGGTAAAAAAGGAATCTCTTCAATCTTCCGGATGTTCATTGGAGAAATGTTTAGCAGGGATAAGAATTCTTTGTAGATCGGATTCTCTCTGCTTTGAAAATCAAAAACTTTCAAAGCTTCCCTGTCAAATTGTTCCCCGTTATTTATTTTAAAAACAGAAGCCGTGTCCATATCAAAAAATATGAGCAAAAGTAAGGTATTTTTACGCAACCAAGTTGTTTAATCAGCATCTTAAAATATACAAAAACGTTGTTTTTTTCTTTGAAAGATGTAGAAGTTTTATTTTTTGTTGTAAATTTATCGGTCACAAAACAGATGTAGAATTATAAATTTAGAGCAAAAGTAAGTTAATGGGCTTAAAAAGACTCATACAAAAGTGTAAGAGAAGAGATATCAAAGCACAATCGGAAATATATCACCTGTTCGCAGGAAAGATGTTCGGTTTGTGTTTAAAATATTCTCGTAACAAGCAGGAGGCAGAAGATAATTTACAGGATGCGTTTATAACGATTTTTGATAAGATCGATCAGTTTAAGTTCAAAGGTTCATTTGAAGGGTGGATGAAACGGATTGTGATCAATACAGTTTTGCAGACCTATCGTCAGAAGAATGTATTGAATCTGGTAGAAAATGATTTACCTGATGAAGTGGATGTTGAGGTGGATGAAGAGGATATCTCTTTGGATTATTTGTTAAAGATCATTCAGGAGTTGCCGGAAAGGTACAGAATGGTGTTTAATTTATATGTTTTGGATGGTTATTCTCATAAAGAGATCTCGGATCTTTTAGGAATTGCAGAAGGAACCTCGAAATCGAATTTGTCAAGAGCAAGGTTAATATTAAAAGAAAAAATTGAGATGATCCAACAGCAAAAAAATGTTGGTTTGTTTAACTGATGAAAGAGTATAAAAACATAGACAGGGTTTTTCAGGAGAACTTCAAAGATATGGAGATCTATCCCGGTAAGCATGTCTGGAACAATATTGAAAATCGTCTTCAGGGCAAACAGAAGAAGAGGATCTTACCTTTATGGCAAAAGATCAGCGGTATTGCTGTTGCTTTCTTACTCTTGTTCTCTTTAGGATTCAGTTATTTTAAAACCGGCAAAAGGATTCAGTTCAACAGCGGTGATTTCTCTATTCCCGATTTTAATATCTCTGTAACCGATCAGGATACCAACTCGGTTTTGACGCCTGTGTTTAAAAATACCAGGCAACAATCTGAAAATTCCGTTGCAGTAAATAAAACAAAAAAACAAGCAGGTCAAAAAGATGATCCGGCTAAAGTTCTGATCACTGAAAATAATTATCTGGATGATGTGGCTTATGAGGATATCTCAGATGTAACCGAAACAGAATCTGTAAATTTGAATAAAAACCTCAATGCGGATCTTTTTAAAAAATCGGATATTGAAAAATATGGCAGTCAGGTAGTTGAGGTAACAAAAAAAGAAAGTAAAAGCAAAAAATGGTCGATAGGGCCTACGGTTTCTCCGGTTTATATGAATTCCTTACAAAAAGGATCACCGATCAGTAAGGATTTAAAAAACAATGCTATTGTATCTGATGAAGCCCTTTCCTATGGTATCAAACTGGATTACAGAATAACGGATAAATTCAGGATACAAACCGGTATCAACAAACTGGAACTAGCCTACAATACTAAAAATGTAAATGCAGTTGTTTCCTCATCAAAATCGATTAACCATAACATAGATACAAAATACAACGGAATTCATCTGTCACCGGGCATCAATCGTAATTTTCCGGTATCTGCTTCAAATAATTTAAACAAATCAGGTATCAGCGGAGACCTGAATCAGTCATTTGATTATTTGGAGATCCCTCTGGAAATGAAATACAACCTTTACGACAGCAAAGTGGGATTGAATATCGTGGGTGGATTTAGTACATTCGTTCTTACAAACAATCAGGTTTCTATGATCCTTTCTGATCAGATAGCAAGCCTTGGACAAGCCAATAACCTAAACACATTTAATTTTAGTGGTAACTTAGGTTTTGATCTTGATTATAAGATCACTAAAGACTGGTTCCTGAATGTATCTCCAATGGTTAAATATCAGTTCAATACATTTTCAGGAGATGCAGGAAACTTCAAACCTTACTTCTTTGGGGTTTATTCCGGTATCAATTACAGGTTTTAATCAAAGCATTTTAAAAATATACAGCCGGATGAAATATCCGGTTTTTTTATGTTAAAATATTATTTATTTTCTGTAAAAAGAATGATAAATACTCTTAATTTTGCATAAACAAAAAAACTCTATAATAATGATTGACAAAAGTATAACTATTGAAGACCTTGTAGAAGACTATCCTTTTTCTGTGCTTTACCTTTCTAAAAAAGGGATACGTTGTATTGCCTGCGGAGAACCTATCTGGGGAACTCTTGAAGAAGCCTGTATTGAAAAGAATTTTTCTAAAGATGATATTGACGCCGTTGTAAAAGAACTCAATGAGATGGCAAAAGAACAAGAAAACAAATAACCTAATTATAATAAAATGGCAATTGATATAAAAAAAGTATTGAAAAGATTTGATATTTCCGATGTGAATATGGGAGTATCAACAGGGCAAAAATGGTATGATACCAAAGGCGCTGTAACTTCTTCCACTTCTCCGGTTGATGGAAAAGAAATCGCAACTGTAAAAAATGCCACCATGGAAGATTATGAAATGGTGATGGAAAAGGCTCAGGAAGCCTTTAAAGAATGGAGGCTGGTTCCCGCACCTATCAGAGGTGAGATTGTAAGGCAAATTGGTTTGGAACTTAGAAAATACAAAGAAGATCTCGGGGCTTTGGTTAGTTACGAAATGGGTAAGATCTTTCAGGAAGGAATGGGAGAAGTACAGGAAATGATCGATATATGTGATTTCGCTGTAGGGCAGTCCAGATTGATCAATGGAGTTTCTCTGCAATCTGAAAGAAAATACCACCGTTTGTTCGAACAGTATCAGCCGCTGGGAATTGTGGGTATCGTCACTTCATTTAACTTTCCTGTAGCAGTTTGGGCATGGAATACTGCATTGGCAGCTATTGCAGGAGATGTAGTGATCTGGAAACCTTCCTCAAAAACACCTTTAACAGCGATAGCTACACAAAAGATTATCAATGATGTTTTAAAAGAGAACAATGTTCCCGAAGGGGTTTTCAATCTGATCGTTGCAAAATCATCAGTAATGGGAGATAATTTCCTCTCTGATAAACGTGTTCCTTTGTTATCGGTTACCGGTTCTTCTGCTGTGGGGAAAAGAGTGGGCGGTATTGTTGGAAAACGTCTGGGAAAAACCATTTTGGAGCTTGGAGGTAACAATGCAGTGATCATTACTCCTAATGCAGATATTCCGCTGGCAATTTCTTCTACCGTTTTCGGAACAGTAGGAACTGCAGGTCAGCGATGTACTTCAACCCGAAGGATCATCATCCACGAAAGTATTTACGATAAGGTAAAAGATATGCTGGTAAATGCCTATAAGAAAATTGCTCCTAAAGTAGGAAATCCGCTGGATGAGAATTTCCTGGTTGGGCCGCTTATCGATAAACACTCTGTTGCGGCCTTCAGAAACGCTGTAGAACAGGTTGAGGAAGAAGGTGGTAAAGTGTTAATAGGAGGCGAAATCATGGAAGGTGAAGGCTTTGAATCCGGTAATTACGTTATGCCATGTATTGCTGAAGCAAAAAATGAATTCCATATCGTTCAGGAGGAAACTTTTGCACCTATTGTTTATCTGATCAAATACAGTGGTGATGTGATGAATGCTATTGAAATCCAGAACAATGTTCCTCAGGGGCTTTCTTCCTGTATCTTTACTCTGGATGTTCGTGAAGCCGAGTTGTTTACTTCTGTTGCCGGTTCTGATTGTGGTATTGCCAATGTGAATGTAGGTACTTCAGGAGCCGAGATCGGTGGTGCTTTTGGTGGTGAAAAAGATACCGGAGGAGGAAGAGAATCCGGTTCTGATGCCTGGAAAGTTTATATGCGTCGTCAAACCAGTACGGTAAATTACGGAACAGAACTTCCATTGGCACAAGGAATTAAATTTGATTTTTAATCCTTAAAAGAAATAATTTTTTAAAAGCTTCCTGAAAAGGGAGCTTTTTTTATGAAAAAATTTAAGGAAGAATCCTTGTAAAAAAAAACCGCCCCGTGTTACCGGGGCGGTGAATGGTTGAAATAAATCAACCAAAATCAACTAACCAAACCTTATCTTTAAAATCGTTTTAAGTTTTAATACTTATAACGAAAACTTATTTTTTATGTTGTATTCTGTAAATTATAAAACGTTCCTTACCCTTTTAATTACACAATATCTGTGCCAACAAATTTTAAAATTGTTAAAGTGTTCTTAAAAAGAACCTTTTAGGGGAGGGGTTTAAAAATCAGTGTAAAAAACGAATTATTTACACGACAAAAGTAAATAATATTTAAAGAAAAAATCTCAAAGAAAAGTTAAATTATTATACGAAACAACGAGTAAAAAGCGTTTAAATTATAGGAAAGTAATTGAAAACCAAATGCTATGAAAAAATTATGTTTACTTTTGACCGTTTTATTAATATCATCCGCAGTTTTCGCTCAGTCTTATAACGGAAAAGGAGATAAGAAAATAAACTTTGGTTATGAATTCTATGGATACGGGAATGGTGTATCTGCAACATTCGATTATGGGATCTCAGATCTTTTTTCTGTAGGTTTGGGAGGAGCCTATTATTTTAGTAATGACGACAACAATTATTTTTTCTTTGCCCGTACAGCGATCCACCTGGGAGAATTATTCGATTTTAACCAGAGGTTTGATATTTATCCGGGTGTGGATATAGGTTACCTCCAGCGCAATGATATTGGCTTTGGCGGATATCTGGGATTCAGATTTTTCTTTACAGAAAAGATCGGAATCTTTGCCGAATTTGGAAATACCGGTAAAGCAGGATTGAGTTTTACCTTTTGATCATTCAAAGATCTTATTATCTAACTTCTTAATGTCGGTAACTTTATAGTAATATTCTTTACCATTGAGGCAATAATACAATACAGCTTCGTTGCTCTTTAGATCAAACGGAAAATCAGCATCCTTATCCGTAGGCACTTTATTACCGTATTCTCCTGCCGGGTTTCCGGTCATGTTCATATCATCTTTCTTAGTAAAGAAATTACTTTCAATGGTAAAAGTTCCATCCTGAAAAGTTGCATTTACCTTTTGTTCTTTATTATGAAAGAAAACACTTATAAACTGAACTCCGTAAGGCTTTATATCTCCTTTGATCCTTAAAAAAGTTCCGCTGGAGCCTTCTTTTCCTCCTATCCACATTTGATAGGTCTTTTCTGTAATAGAAAAAGGCACATTTTTTTGTACAACTCCTTTTTGCTGACCACATTGTGTTAAGGCAAGGCTTAAGATCAGAAATAATAACAGACTTATTTTTTTCATTTTTTTCATTTTTAAATATTAATAGGCTCTTTCTTTTTTACCTTCATAAAAGTTCATAAAAGCTTTATTCACCACACGCATACCTCCTTTTGTTGGATAATTACCTGTAAAATACCAGTCGCCCGGATGATTCGGAATCGCTTTATGTAAGTTTTCAATGGTTTGAAAGATAATTTTAACATCAGCTTTGATCTTTTCCGTTTTAAGCATTTCGGCTATTTTGTCGGAGATTTCATCAGCGGTAAAAGGAGCATAGATTTCTTTTACAAAATTTTCCGGATCGGGATTGTTGATATTATCCTTACATTTTTGATACACTTCATCCACAATATGGTATTTATTGTGATCTTTTAATAAAGCCAGAGTTGCTTTAAAAGCGATAAAATCTTCCAAATTGGCCATATCAATTCCGTAACAATCAGGATAACGTATCTGTGGGGCTGAAGAAACGACCACGATCTTTTTGGGATTCAGGCGGTCTAATATTTTAATGATACTCTTTTTCAAGGTGGTTCCTCTCACAACACTGTCATCAATAATAACCAGATTATCATTGGGTTTTACTACTCCGTAGGTTACATCGTAAACATGTGCTACAAGATCATCTCTGCTGGTATCATCAGTAATAAAGGTTCTGAGTTTGGCATCTTTTACGGCAATCTTTTCTATACGTGGCCGTTCGGAAATCAAAATAGACAGATCACTTGCTGAAATGTTTTTATTGCCTTTCAGTATGGTTTCTAACTTGTGTTTGTTGAGGTATTCTTTTGCTGTGTCGGCTAAGCCGATAAAGGAAGTTTCTGCTGTATTTGGAATATAAGAAAAAACAGTATTTTTAATATCTCGGTCTATGCAATCCAGCACTTTTGGAAAGATCAGTTTTCCCAGATTTTTACGTTCTGTATAAATATCGGCATCGCTTCCGCGGGAAAAATAAATTCGCTCAAAAGAACAGGCATTGTTGGGCATTTGTTCCTTGATCTGCTCAATAGAAGTGCTACCGTCTTTTTTAATAATCAGCGCATGAGCTCTTTCCAGTTCTTTTACATCTTCAAGTTTTACGTTGAAAACAGTTTGAATAACCGGTCTTTCCGAAGCAACTACTACAACCTCATCATTTTTATAATAAAAAGCAGGTCTGATTCCGCTGGGATCCCTAAACACAAAACCATCACCATGCCCCAACAGTCCGGCCATAGCATAACCACCGTCCCAGTTTCTGGAGGCTCTTTTTAATATTCTTGCAATATTAAGATGTTTGGCAATAAGGGGAGAAGCTTCCCTTTTATTGATGCCTTCTTTTTTAAAACGGTAATACAGATCTAAAACCTCATCATCCAGAAAATGTCCTATTTTTTCCATTATGGTAACAGTATCGGTATTTTCTTTAGGGTGCTGCCCCAGTTCGATAAGTTCTTCAAGCAACTCTTGAGAGTTGGTCATGTTAAAATTCCCTGCAACGATCAGGTTTTTATGTTGCCAGTTGTTTTGTCGGAGGAAGGGGTGTACACTTTCAATACTGTTGCTTCCAAAAGTACCGTATCTAACGTGTCCGAGATAGATATTCCCTATATAAGGCATATTGTTCAGTTGCCATTCCACATCATTTTTCTTATCGGGATTCTCTTCCAGCAAAGTATTCAGCCTTTTATTTATTCTGTCGAAAATATTCTGAATAGGCTGCTGATCATTGGAGCGGATCCTGCTCATAAAACGGGTTCCGGGTTTTACATCAAATTTAATACTTGCAAAACCGGCACCGTCCTGACCACGGTTATGCTGCTTTTCCATCAAAAGGTACATCTTGTTTATGCCATAAAAAGCAGTACCGTATTTTTTCTTATAAAACTCAAGTGGTTTTAATAATCTAACCAGGGCAATTCCACATTCGTGTTTAATAGCATCACTCATTGAAAAAATAAATTATGATTTAACAGACTTATTTAACGTCTATCTCAAATTGTGTTAATTGTTTAAAATCCTGTAATCTGTCAAGGACTTCCTTTTTAGAAAGGTCTTCCATTCTTCGTGTACCAAATTTTTCTACACTGAAGGAGGCCAGATTAGAACCGTAAATAATGGCACGTTTCATATTTTCAAAAGAAATATCATGTGTGCTGGCAAGATAGCCTATAAATCCTCCTGCAAAAGTATCTCCGGCTCCTGTTGGATCAAAAACTTCTTCCAGGGGTAAAGCAGGGGCAAAAAAGATCATGTCATCGTGAAAAAGCAAAGCGCCGTTTTCTCCTTTTTTAATGATCACATATTTTGGACCCATTTCATAGATTCTTTTTGCAGCTTTTACAAGAGAATATTGACCACTTAACTGGCGGGCTTCCTCATCATTGATGGTAATAACATCTATTTTTTTGATCACTTCCATCAGTTCATCCCATGAATTATCCATCCAGAAGTTCATGGTATCCAGTACCACAAGTTTTGGACGTTCAGGTATTTGTTTGATCACTTCCAACTGAACAGTAGGATGCAGATTTCCCAGCATTAAAAAATCAGTATCTTTAAAATCATCAGGAACCACAGGATTAAAATCAGCCAGAACATTCAGTTCGGTAATCAAGGTATCCCGTGTATTCATATCATTGTAGTACTTCCCTTTCCAAAAAAAAGTTTTTCCCTCTTCAACAATTTCCACACCATCCGTCTTGATATTTTTGCTGTTCAGCATTTCAAGATAGCTCAAAGGAAAATCCCCTCCAACAACTGAAACAATGGAGGTATCTACTTCAAACTGAGAAGCGGCAAGGCCAATAAAAGTGGCGGCACCACCCAAAATTTTATCGGTTTTACCGAAAGGTGTTTCAATGGCATCAAAAGCAACGGTGCCAACAATTAAAAGTTTACTCATTACAATGGTTTTATTTACTTTTGCAAAAGTAATACTATAAATGTGAATTCATTGTAATACGGAAAAATAATTGTGTTAATGAAAGATTAAGACATAATTTTATATACTTAACTAAAAAGATAAATAAATGACTATCAACGAAATACAAGACGAGATCATAGAAGAATTTTCAATGTTTGAAGACTGGATGGAGCGTTATGACTACATTATTGAACTCGGAAAATCATTGCCTGAAATGGATGAAAAATTAAAAACCGATGAAAACCTGATCAGAGGCTGCCAGTCGAAAGTTTGGCTTTATGCCGAACTGAAAGGGGATAAGATTATTTTTAAAGCCGATGGTGATGCTATTCTGACCAAAGGAATTGTCGCCCTCTTGCTGCAGGTTTTTTCTGAACAGACCCCAAAAGATATTCTCGACAGCGAATTATATTTTATCGATAAGATTGGTTTAAAAGAACATTTATCTCCAACAAGAGCTAACGGGCTGGTTTCTATGGTGAAACAGTTTAAACTTTATGCACTCGCTTTTCAAACAAAATTGAACTAAATTGTTATATTTGCACTTATTTAGAATCATTTTAATTAAGAAAAGAAATGGAAAAGGTAGATAAGGAAATGCTGGGGGTAAAAATAGTTGAGAAACTAAAAACAATTTTTGATCCGGAAATTCCTGTGGATATTTATGAGCTTGGGCTGATCTATGATGTTTTTGTAAATGAAAATAATGATGTAAAGATCTTAATGACCCTTACTTCCCCAAACTGCCCTGTTGTTGAAACCCTGCCTGTTGAAGTAGAGGAAAAGATAAAAAGCATTGATGAAGTACGTAACGCTGAGGTGGAAATAACTTTTGAGCCGCCATGGAGTCAGGATCTTATGAGTGAAGAAGCCAAATTGGAACTTGGTTTTTTGTAGTGTAATAATTATCATGCGATTATTTTTTTTATTACTTTTGCATTTTTAATTAATAAATTAAATTCTATCCTAATGAAAAGACTATTTATGATTATTGCCCTTTTTGGGATAACCTTTGTCAATGCACAAACCAAAGAGGAACTGCTGGCCTTAAAAAAAGAAAAAACCGATTCAATTTCAAAACTTAAGGCGAAAGCTGATGCAATTCAAAAGGAAATCGACGGACTTCCGGGCTGGAGAATCAAGGCCTTCGGAACAATTGGAGGTAATGTTTCAGGTTATAACAACTGGTATTCAAAAGAATCTCCTAATTCTTCTGTCGGAAACTTCGGTATCAATGTAAATGCTTATGCTATTCGTATTGAAGACAAATATTTCTGGAAAAATTATGCCAATGTAAATATAGGGTGGGTAAAATTTGATGATAAAGATAATTCTACCGATGAAAGTAGTTTAAAAGTTGCAACCGATGTATTTACCCTTTCCTCACTTTACGGAAGAAGAATAACTAAGAAATTTGCGGCTTCAGCTTTGGCGGAATACAGATCAACTCTGGCTAAAAATTTTAACAATCCTGGATTTCTCGATCTTGGTATTGGGGGAACCTGGACACCAATGGAGAATCTGGTAGTGGTTATTCATCCGCTGAACTACAATTTTGTTTTCAGCAATTCAGAGAATAATTATGAATCTTCTTTTGGTGCCAAGGTTGTTGTAGATTATGCCAAAAGTTTTGGTAATATAAATTTCGTTTCTAACCTGTCTGCTTTCTTAAGCTATAAATCATCAGATTATTCCAATTATACATGGACTAACTCTTTATCTTATACCATCTGGAAAAACCTTGGTTTAGGATTTGATTTTGGTTTGCGTAAGAACAAACAGGAAGCATATAATTATCAGCTGGCTGGCGATCCTGATCTGAAGTTGGCTGATACCGATAATAAATTACAATCGTACTGGTTGTTTGGTCTGAACTTTAAGTTTGATTAAATATCAGTCAGATTATAAAAAAAGCAGCATTTTTTCAAATGCTGCTTTTTTTTTGGTATTGATGTTTATTATTCCTGCGTTTCTTCATCGTATTCCTGATATAAAAAATCGTTGTACGGAAAACGGGTAATATGAATTTTCTTCACCTCTTCAAAAACCTTGTCTTTAAATTCATCCAGGTTTTCCTTGTTTAAAGCAGAGATAAAAATACAATCTCCATTCATCTTATGCATCCAGGTCCTTTTCCAGTCTTTCAGGGTATAATGCTTTTTGTTCCTTTCGGTAATCAGATCATCTTCCTCGATCACTTCATTGGTATAGGCATCGATCTTATTAAAGACCATCAGGGTAGGCTTATCGGCACTTTTAATTTCATCCAGTATTTGGTTTACAGAATCAATATGGTCTTCAAAATTGGGATGAGAAATATCTACAATGTGCAATAATAGATCCGCTTCCCGCACCTCATCTAATGTAGATTTGAAAGATTCTACCAGTTGCGTGGGCAGTTTCCTGATAAACCCAACAGTATCAGTCATTAAAAAAGGGATATTTTTAATCACAACTTTTCTGACTGTGGTATCGAGTGTGGCAAAAAGTTTATTTTCGGCGAAGACCGTACTTTTACTGATTACATTCATCAAGGTAGATTTTCCCACATTGGTATACCCTACCAAAGCAACACGAACCATTTTTCCCCGGTTCTTGCGCTGTACAGCCATTTGTTTATCAATGGTTTTTAGTTTTTTCTTTAAAAGTGATATTTTATCACGGATGATCCTTCGGTCAGTCTCTATTTCAGTTTCTCCCGGACCTCTTAATCCAATTCCTCCTTTTTGACGCTCCAGGTGAGTCCACAAACGGGTCAGTCTCGGAAGCAGATACTGGCATTGGGCCAGTTCTACCTGAGTACGGGCATAAGAGGTCTGGGCACGTTGTGCAAAAATATCGAGAATCAGGTTGGTTCGGTCTAAAACCTTGCAATCCAGTACTTTTTCAATATTTCGCAGCTGTGCCGGACTCAGTTCATCATCAAAAATAGCAGTTTCAATATGATGATTGTCTATATATTTTTTTACCTCATCGAGCTTTCCGGAACCGATAAAGGTTTTAGGGTTGGGGAATTCGAGTTTTTGGGTAAAACGTTTTTTAGCATTACCTCCTGCAGTAAAAGTAAGGAACTCGAGTTCATCGAGATACTCTTTGGCCTTTTCTTCATCCTGATCTTTGGTAATGATCCCTATAAGAACTACATCTTCTATTTTAGCGTTTTGTTTTTCAATCATGCTGCAAATTTACAAATACCGTTTCATTTGAATGTCAGGAAATAAAATTTTGTATTTTCGTCAGTAAATATTTTGTATGTCCCTTAAAAATATCTCCGATTTATTTACAGTAGCCTTTTATAATCTGGAGAACCTTTTTGATACCACTCATGATGAATATACTCTGGATAAAGATTTCACTCCCAAAGGGGAAATGCAGTGGGATGAAGGAAAATACACGACTAAAATTCATAATCTGAGTAAAGCTATTGTTCAGATAGGAAATCACAAATCTGTGTTACCTCCAATTTTTTTAGGCGTGGCAGAGGTTGAGAACAGGAAAGTGCTGGAAGATCTGGTTGCATCGGATCATTTAAAAGCTTATGATTACGATTTTGTTCATTACGATTCGCCGGATGAAAGAGGAATTGATGTGGCTTTTCTTTATCAGAAGAAATATTTTGAGTTGACCTATTCTGATACTTATACATTAATGCTTGAAGATAAGAATCATGACCGGGATTATACCCGGGATATTTTACTTATTTCCGGCAAACTTTTTGGTAATTCGGTGCATATCATTATAAATCACTGGCCTTCAAGAAATAAAGGTAAGCGTTTTTCAGAAAATAAAAGGATCAGGGCAGCCGGTCTGATACATAAGATCGTTAACGAGATCAAAGAGGAAGATGCTGACCCGAATATAATGATCATGGGAGATTTTAACGATGATCCCAACAGTAATAGTATAAGAAAAATTCTGGAACATTCAGATTTTTTTAATCCGATGTCCGATCTGCACCGACAGGGAAAAGGCAGTTTATACCATCAGGGAAAATGGCATCTTTTTGATCAGATTATTCTTTCAAACAGCTTTAATTCAAAAAAAGGATTGCTTTTTAAAAATGCCGAAGTAATAAACGAATATTTTTTACAGGAAAAATACGGGCGCTCAAAAGGAGCTCCGTTGCGTACCTTTTCAGGAGGTCGTTACGTTGGGGGATATAGCGATCATTTTCCGGTATGCGCTTATTTTGAAAAAACAGATTGATCAATTAAGGAACAGAGAACATTAAGTCTTATTAAATCTCCCGAAAATTGCATAAGTTAACCTGGATAATTCACAAATTTTAATATTAGCTTAGCGGTGAATTTTTCTGATTAACGCAGATTTGATGTTGTAGGTACATAATTTCACAGGGTGATTCTTTTCATAGTGTTAAGAATCACCCTGTGAATGGAATAAAAATTAAGCCCTCATAAACAATTGCCTTTACTTACATAAATCCTCAAAAGTATCTTCCACATAACCGGGAGTACTCATGATCTTCATAAAAGTTCCCATTGACAGTTCCGGCCAATGAAGGGCAATACGATATCTGCCGTGAAGCATGGTTGCCGTATCTCCCTGTAAAATGATCTCAAAAGGCATGGCTGCCAGATGATCTTCGCCAATAATCGGTAAAAAGAACCTTTCGCCATCACTTTTATCCTTTAGAGCAATACCGTAAACAGCAATCTTTTTAGAAGGAAATTTTAACTTATAAACCAAAGCTGTATTCCCTTTTTTAGCGGAAAGATTCCTTTCAATCGTTCTGACACCTTCTTGAAAAGAATCAAATTCTTCCAGTTCAACAGGATCTGTAAAATAAGGCATCATCATCTTGTACTGATATTTCCTTAGTTTATTTACCGAAAGTGATCCGCCGAAAGGCTTATTCACATTACCAAGAGGAGACAGAGCACTTTTTACATCTCCGGCAACCTTTTGAAGTGCTGCCTTATGCTTGTCATAATCTTTCATTAAATAAGCATTGAACAGATAATCCGGATTTAGATAAGAGATCGTGGTTGAATTGCCGTTGCTTTTTAACCCAACTTTTAAAACAGCAGCAAGAGCCCCACGGTCTTTTTTTTGCAGTACAGCATCCTGAAGATCCTTCCGGGTGTATGCAATAACCATAAAACCTGATTTACCTTCGGGATGATAAGATCCCAGAATGTCAAATCCTTTACTTTTTAGTGCAGTGTTTACCTGATCGGCCGTTTGCTGCACATCTTTACCTGAATCGCCAACCTTGATATAAGGAGAGAGATTTTGGGAATTTACCGGATAAAATCCGGCAAAGACCGATAGAACAATAATTAATAAAAATTTGTTTTTCATAATTGTTAAGCATTTAAAATTTG